>CAZXJC010000573.1:0-2544 GCA_964640885.1 uncultured Pirellulaceae bacterium
TTTTCCCATAATTGCCTGTTTTTGTCGAGATCTTCCTGTCCCTACGGTTTCCCCAACTCGACCCGCGTGTAGGGACTTGAGATGTAGGTGGGCAGCGGTCGGCCCCGGTAGCGAATCGTCTTGCGATGATTGCTGAAGAAATCGATCCGGGAGGCGCCGGGCTTCAGGTTGATCTCGGCGGTCCAGACGTTGCGAGAGGCGGCCCCTTTCATCTCTTGCCACTGATCGTCGGGGATGAGTTCGCCGAGGTAGGCTGCGCTCCCATCGGGACCACGATTGTAAATCCACCAGATGCGACCGCTTTCGGCCTGGGAGCCTGGTTTAAAGGTGATTGTCACCTTGAGGCGACGCCCGTCGATCTCGGTTTTGACCGTCGGTGGGTCGAGTAGTGGTGGTACACCATCGAAAAAGTGGTTGAGCAGAAAGGCCGCCTTGTTCTGTTGGCCCCGTTCAGAATGTGGGTGGCCCGTCCGCTGGCCATGACCAGAGTTGGCTCCCAGGTAGATGGGGATTTGGGGATGGTGCTTACCACCCCAGGCAATGTCAAAGTTGACAAAGTCGTGTGTTCCCGGATGAAACAAGAGGTCGACGCCCCGGGCTTTGAGGGTTTTGAGATTGCGGCTGATGAAAACGTTGTCAGCCATCTGGTCAGCCAGTTTTTGCAGGTCTTTCCACTGGTGTCCGGCCGCCAGGACCTGCTTGTTGTAGACAGGCCCATAGGTGCCACCGAGGAATCCGTGGTTGAGCAGTCGCTGCGAATTGACCCTTGGGTTTTCCCGCCGAAGTTGTGCGACGTATTGCTGGTTATGAGTTCGGACTGCTTTCCAGGCAGCTTCGTCACAGAGACGCAAGGGCGAATCCCAGATTGGCGAGACGCTGGCATGGACAGCCGTCATCCGCTTGTCATGAATAAGGGAGACCGAGGGAGACGCGCCGTTCTTGGAGCCACCGGAAAGAGCCACTTTTCCTTTCGTGAAATGTTCTTTTTCGGCATAGGCTGCCGTGGTGGCCCGCATCAGGGTGGCTGGCCAGCCCCAGTATTGGATGGAATGATGGGGGTTGAGTGTTTCGACGAACTTGCGATCGGCCAGGCGCCCCAGTTCCCCCTGTCCTGACTGTTGGAGTACTTGCACAATCGTGTGGACCAGGCCGACCCCACCACGCAGTAAGTCGAGATCGACGCCCAGCGGTCTCGCATCTCGCTGGATGTTTTGCAGGTTGTGGCCGCCGGTGAGGTGGAAGCCCTTGGCTTGGCCGTTAGCAGGGACAATCATTCGAACCGGGACTCGGTATGGTTGGCCGGGGACGAGTTGGCCGACTTCGAGCGAGATCAGCTTTTGTCGCATTGGTACTGGGCCGTTGACCCGGTGCCAGTCTTGCAGGACATCGATCTTGAGTGTGCTCTCATCGAGCATCGCTGCCATGTCAAACAGGGGCTTTGACGCTCGCTGCTGGGCGTCAAGTTCTGAAGCGGTAAGTACCAGGAGGCAGAGGGGTGCCAGGGTTAGGAATAGTCGCATGGGTTATCAGTTCTCGTTACGGTTGGGCGCGGAAGGTGGCCATTTCTCGTTGCAGCCGCGTTACGATCTCGGAATGCTTGTCGCTAAGATTCCTTTGCTCACCAATGTCGCGTGACAGGTCAAAAAGAAGGGGTTGCTTGTGCATCGTAACCGGTTCGCGGGCACGTGTGTCGGGATTGGAGCTGAGATCTCGTGTGCTGAGTTGAATCTTATAGTTGCCAGACCGCAAGGCGATGGCCCCGGCCATCGAGTTGTTCCACTGGGTCCGTGGGCTGGCCTTCTCTTGCAGCAGAGAGGGAGATAGGTCCTTGGACATGTAGGCTGATAACTTGGTTGGCTGACTGCCGCCGGTGAACGTGGCAAAGGTCGCATAGAGGTCGAGGTTGGCTGCCATGCCGTTGACCGTCCCTGGCTTGATGCGGCCAGGCCAGCGAAAGATCGCCGGAACACGATAGCCCCCTTCCCAGGATGTGCCTTTTTCACCTCGTAAAGGATGGGCGGTTCCCGCGTGGACTTCAAACATGGACCATGGACCGTTGTCGCTGGTGAAGACGACCAGCGTTTTCTCCTCAACACCAGCATCCTTGATCGCTTTCATGACCTGTCCCACTGACCAATCGATTTCCTCGATCACATCACCAAAGCGGCCGCCGGCACTTTTCCCCTGGAATGCCTTGGAGGCAAAGATGGGTGCATGCGGCATATTGTGGGCCATGTAGAGGAAGAAAGGACGATCCTTGTTAGCCTTGATCCATTGCACTGCCTCTGTCGTGTAACGCTGCGTGAATAATTCCTGGTTGGCAGGAAATTCCTCGACTTGGCGGCCGCGGATTAGTGGGACTTGGAACGTGAACTTGTTGCAGGTGTCAAAGACAGCCCTTGTTTGACGCTTGCCGACCGGAGCCGGTACGTCGTTGCTACCCGGCGTACCGTAGTGAAAGTCGAAGCCGCATTCGAGCGGGTGCATGGGGCTGCGGGTGAAATCCTTGGGATAGCCGGCCAGGTGCCATTTGCCAAGGATGCC
>CAZXJC010000574.1:0-8000 GCA_964640885.1 uncultured Pirellulaceae bacterium
AGCACCAAGGGGGTGAGCCTCGATTTCAATACCAAGCAACTCCCTTGTTTCACGGTCTGGAAAAATACTACCGCCCGTGAAGATGGTTGTGTTACGGGGATCGAACCGGGCACCAATTTCCCCAATCCGCGCACCTACGAAGGGGAGCAGGGCCGCGTGATCAAGCTGGATCCGGGTGGCCAGGCACAATTTAAACTGGGAATCAACTGGCATGCCACGGATCGCGAGGTGCAGGCAACGGAGCAGCAGATCGCAAAATTACAGAAGGCCGCAGAGCCGAAGATTTTTCAAACGCCTCAAGCCGGCTGGTGTTCCGACGCTTAAGGAACGATTATTTCACCGACAGACCGGTGAGATGATAGACAGCCAGGTGTTTTCCATCCGGGCCTTTGAACGGGCGAATGGCAAAGGTTCCTTCCACTGCCACCGGGCGTACCGTAAAGGATGTCGACTTGCCCTTGGCCATTTCTACAACGATGCAATCATAGAGAGCAGCACCAGGGCCAAAGCAGCATTCCATGTTATCACGCACCAGAATGAACTGCTTGATTCCCTTTTGCTGGAAACTGGGCAGGATATAGCCACGGATACGAACTCGCTTCCCATCAAGATCTTCAATTTTCTTGGTCAACATCGAGCGTTTGAACTTGTCTCCCTTTTTGATAGGAAACTTGACGCCATCAAACGTCAAGTCCTTAGGCTTCTTGGGCGATTGCCCGAGGCCATGAGCAGGAGGCAACAGCAGCAAAGCTGCGAGCAGCAGTAAGAGAACCGATGACCGGTCTTTGCCCTGGGTCATTGCTAAGTCCTTTGTTGCTGGAATGGAATTCTACTAACGGTAAGTAATAATTCTAGCGTAAATCGTCGGCCGTCATCTGGTAAAAACCGGGTTGAACCGTACCAATTTTCTGAGCGGCAGATGGCCCTACCCGAAACACTCCCCATAATCCTCGCTTACGACGACTGTATTTTACCCTGCTACAGTTCTCCGCCAAGGTGATTTCTATCATATCCCATGGTTTTGGCTGCCCCCCAAAACAACAGGTTTTCATATCGGGAACGAGCACAAAATTCTTCACTTCACCAAAACCCTCAACACCTGGATGGACATATCCCTTGATGAAAATTGGCTTGTCTCTCATCTGCATAGCAAAGGGATTCACAGGCTGGTTTTCCTGGCCGCGCAGTTCGTACCAGTTAACTCGCTCGTAACCCTCGGGAACCTCGGTCGCATAAATATAAGCATGAATCGAGGAACCAAAGACAAGCGTAACAGCCGAAAGTACGACTCCCGTAACGGCCATCCACTTGCCTGTCAACTCGTTACGGTAACGACTCAGATTCAAGAAAGCCATTAAAGCAAAAATGAATCCCAGCACCGGGAGGATTAATAGCTGGACAAAAAGAAAAGCAAGCAAGCCAATGATGGACAAGCCAGCTGATACTACGGCTGCTTTACTCAAGGCTCGGTAGGATTCAAATTGTTCCGTATCATAGTCCGATGAAACGAACGATTTTCCATCCACGTTCTCGGCAACAGTGGGATCCACTGGTCCAGCCTGATTATCACGATCACTCGTCATGATGGTCTCTTTTACCTGCATTGAAAATCCAACCAGGCCACGAGCGAGCACGAATCATCGCTTACTCGGAATTACCTGGCCCAAGAAAACACGTGGGCCGGTTCCAGCAAGCAAACAACTTTGTCCCCTAGGAATCGACGGTGTCTATCGACCCGCGACCCGCACCATTGAGGACAACCCATTGCATCAAGAACAAACCCACTCCAACAACCCATGGTACGCCCAGCAGCAACCATTGGTTCGCTGGTTCACGTGCCACTTGCGGTGATCGCACAGGCACAGTGGTTGGAGTAGCCGTAGTGACCGCCTCAACCGCTTGTGCAACACCACTTTCTTCATCGGCAGAGCTGACGGCCACTGGCACTGATTCTGGTGGAGTGTCACTTACAACGGCTGTTTTTTCAGTAGAATCGTTGCGATCCTGCTGAGAGGACTTCTGGGGCGTTGCCGGTTCTTTTTTTCCTGGGCTACCACCCGGGCCAAAGGGGAAAAATGTGTTGGCACGTTTGACGGCCGCTGGATCAACTTTTTCCAATTCCTTGATCTTTTTCTTGGCGGCGGGCAAGGGACAGGCTCGCAGGTAATTGATTACCGGCACACGCACCCAACTGGTTTTATCATCTGCGTCTTTGAACAATTTGACCAGTCGATCCATTTGCGACCAGTCTTCCCAGCGAGCTAAATCCGGGATGACAAGATCAGCCAACTGAGGTCGTTCCAGCATATGGTGCAGTGCCTTGAGCAGTCGGGCCTTGGGAACGATATCTGCCTCGGTTCCATGAAAACGCAGGGCCATGATCGCTGCGTAGGTATCCGCGTATTCTGACTTATCGTTTTTCAAAAACAGCTCATCAATCAGGGTGACACCCGTTTGTCCCTTGAGTGTCAGGTAACAGGCAATCATGGCATCCAATCCAGCCTTCATCTTACGATCGTCTGACCTGAGCATCTTTTCCAGCAACGGTAAATCCTGGGCCGTTCCACAGACACCCAGCATCGTCAAATAAAGTCGACGGCGACTGGCCGGAACATCGGGGTCCTTGATCCAATCAATAATCTGGTCATGTTTCATCTTACTTTTAAGTTGCTTAACTGCTGCATAAGGCGATTTGGCAAACTCATCGTAAGCGTCACGTGCCAACATCTCGTCTTCGTCTTCCAGGTAATTCTGGAAGAACTCCAGACGCTTGGCACCAGTTGCTGGCAGGCTCGGAAGCTTGGCAATGTAAGCCTGTCCTCGCGGCGTCACCTTCAAGGGCGTCGACCACATTAATTTCGGCGGATCCACTCCCATGATCAAGAATAACGAACCGACTTTACCTTCTCCGAAATAGATAGTCTCGACCGTACGAGTTTTGCCAACCAGTTCTTTTCCCTTCAGAACGGTCACCACCTCGAAGACTGCCTTAGGAACCTCTTCTTCGTCTGAGACTGCAGCACCCGGTTTCGGCGGCGGTGGCAGTTTTAGCAATTTCCCTAACACAACAGCATCCATGGATGCCATCTCTTCGCTGAAGGTCTGTGCTACCGCTGAACAAAACGGACATGCCCGAGCCACAGTCGCTGCTGAAACAAAAAGACTCACCAGTAGGATCACTAACAGGCTCTTAAACCGTCCACCAATCATAGGAAATTCCTCTTTCGCTAACCTTGCTCACACTTGAATAAACAGGGAACTCTCGTTTCATTTACCCATATTTTTCTTCTCAACGCAACCGAAAACAATCTCTTTGTGAAAAGCTAGAGTTCTTTTTCACCAAGTAAACCCGGCCAAATGCCAGATCATCGTTACCAACTGTGGGTGCCAGGACAACTACTTGCCCAGCGACTTGGCCACATCCGTGCGGTAAGCTGCCATTCCGGGAATCAAACCAACCACGATACTCAACAAGATCAAGACGGGGATCAGTAACAGTTCCGGTGAGACCATGAACCATCGCTGCATCCAGTCTGCGGAAACCTCAACGCCGACCATCTCTAGTACATTCACGGCTGGAGCCAGATCAAAAAATCCCATGGCTACACCTGTTTGGGCTTCAATTGCGGGACTCGCCGCAACCACCAGCCCATGCCCCAAACACCAGCCCAGCAGTCCACCCCCCACGGATAAGATCACTGATTCCCACAAGACAATCAGCAGCACAGTTCCGCGCCGCGCTCCAAGGGCTCGCATAACAGCAATCTCATGGCGACGATCGCTCATCGAATTGTAAATGCTAACCAGGATACTGACTCCGGACACGACGCAAATCATGGCCGTTAATAACACCAGGACTCGCAAAATAGGTTGTACGATCGTACCAAACAGCGAGTAAATTTCACTGATCGGTAACACCGCCTGGGCAACTGGCCCTTCGTTAATGGAATTGGGCATCGTGACTGCATAGATCGCATTGACAGTCCGAACCAGGATTGCAGTCACTTCTCGCTGCTCAACCGGAAGTGGCTGCAAACGACCCTGATCGGCCACCTCAACAACGGTCGCCTCCTCTACCACCTCCTCTACGGTATCCTCTTTCTCCACTTCCTCTTCTTCGTCTTCCTCCTCTTCGTCAGTTTCAATCGGTTTGGCATGATCGGTCATCAAGTAAAAACCCTCGATGTTAATAAAGACAGCCCGATCGTTGGGGGTACCGGTTCGATCGAGAATGCCGACCACGGTAAACTTCCGATCATGCCCGTGACCTTCCGGATCCCCGTGAGCTGGCGAAAACTGGGCACCCAGTTTTAGCTGTTTCTCCTGGGCAACCGTCGCTCCCACAACCGCCTCGAAATAACCATGTTGTTTGTTCCAAGTCTCAAAATTGCGCCCACTTGAAAATGTATACTGCCGTTCTCCCGCCGCTCCAAAACTCAGCTTACTGAACATGTCTGGCGTCGTGCCTACAACTCGAAATGGGCCGTAGTAGTCACCCAGGCAAAGTGGGATTGCCAGTTGTGTAAATGCGCCAAAACGGCCTGGTTTGACCGTCGCATCTTGTCGATGCAGAGCTGCTTCCATCCCTGCCGAGGCGAGCAACTGAGAACTCATTGCCGAACCGCCACCAGCAATGGAGAGTGGACACTGTGCGAGTTGTTCGCCGTAACAACGCAATTCCTTCGCGTACCGCGACAAAGAAAACTGGTAATCGTGGTCACGTGTCTGCTGGTCTTTGAACTCCAAGTAGTAGTCGTAAGGAATATTTTCAACTGGCTGGCTAAGGTAATAGACGGTGTTTAACGTCAACTGGAGTTTGCCACCCTTGGCACCAACAATAATGTTGTAACCAAGCGATGCATTAGTACGAAACGACTGATTGATCACGCCATGGATCGAAAGGACGGCGACCACCAGCATAATCCCCAGAGCCATTGAAAAGGCCGTGAGTAGGGAAGCCAGGCCTCGCTGCTGGACACTGCGCAAGGCAATCCTGAGCAAAAAGAAGCTGCGAAAAAATCGTTTCAGCGATTCCATAGGCCTGTTTACCAGTCTTAACTGGCAGCGTCTCCTGCTTGATCTACTGCTGGCTGCGGCGTCTCATCTCGTCCCACGCAATTAATTTCCTCCAAGCGTTCAATCCGATCAAACTGGTTGGCCACTTCCATCGCATGCGTCACCAGCAACAGGCTTATTTGTTCTTCACGGGCCGTCTCTCGAATCAAATCGATAATGTTCTGCTGGTTGGCTGGGTCGATGTTGGCAGTTGGCTCATCGGCCAGCAACAACCGCGGAGAATTCGCCAGGGCCCGCGCTACCGCCACCCGCTGTTGTTCACCAACAGACATCGCGTTGGGCTTATGTTGCATCCTGTCTCTCAAACCAACTCGGTCCAGGAGTTGCTCGGCCCGCAAGCGATCATGCCGGTTGCGGGCAAAAGTCATTCCCAGCAAGACATTCTCCAGTGCTGTGAAAGCGGGCAGCAGGTTAAACGTTTGAAAGACATAGCCGATCCTGGCCGCGCGAAAGCGATCACAACCTGCTTCGCTGAGCCGATTCAAATGTACACCGTCGATAGTCACATCCCCGTCGGTAGCTCGACTGATACCGGCAATGACATGTAATAACGTTGTCTTGCCGCCGCCACTACGACCAATCATGACAACCTGTTCCCCGGATTGCATCTTGAAAACAGGGATATCCAGTACCTGCAAAACCTGGCCATTAGGCTGGGTAAAGGACTTTTTAATGTTCTGTAACTGTAACATGCAATTACTCATTTGAATCGCGACGCCATGAGTGCTTCAAGCGACTCGTGGAAAGGTCTCTGAAAAAGCAGCCTTTATTCATCCAACTTAGTCACTATTGCGTATACGTCAAAGATCAATGACTGGTTCCTGCAACGAACCTGAAAACCAGATTTCACTGGTTTCGCGAAAGCCCGTTAACGGTTTCGCATGGCCCGTTGTAACTGCCGCTGCGAATCGGCTTTTTTGAGTGCTTCACGTTTGTCATGCAACTTGCGACCACGACACAAACCCATCAGCAACTTCGCCACACCTCGTTGTGTAAAATACATTTTCAAGGGCACTAGTGTGAGTCCTTTTTCTTTTGCCTGCTCGGCAAACTTGCGAATCTCGCGCCTTTGCAGGAGAAGTTTGCGGGGACGTTTAGGATCATGATTCCAGTGGGATGCCTGGGCGTACTGGGGAATATCCGCTCCCACTAACCAGACTTCCCCCTCACGCACCTGGCCATAGGACTCATCTAGCGACAGCTGGCCGTTACGCAGGCTTTTCACCTCGCTGCCAACCAGCGCAATCCCACACTCAAGTGTTTCCATGACGGTAAATCGGTGTCGCGCCTTGCGATTTTGGGCAATCATACGCTGCCCCGGCGACTCTGCCTTATCGCCTGACTTCTTTTTCTTCTTGCGTTTGGATTTACTCTAGGCCATGACTCTACTATATCCTGCCAAACCGCTGCTCGAAATAGGCCAGCGATTAACGGTAATATGAACCTTTCCAGGATCAACCATGAGAACTGATTCTCTGCTGGCCGTATCCCAACGAACTGTTAGAATGTCACACGTTCAACCAACCCCATCGTATCGAGGCCTGAGCGTGGAATCCCAATCGTTGACCAATCAACTGCCGGTAGTAACCGCACCGCCTGCTGAGTCACGGTTACCGAGGTGGTTGAAACGACAAGTTCCCAAGGGGAACAGCAACCACTTCACGCACCGGCTGTTGGAAGAATTCCAACTGGAAACGGTTTGCGATCACGCCAAGTGTCCGAATCGCATGGAATGTTATTCGCAGAAAACTGCCACCTTCATGGTCTTGGGCAGCGTCTGTACACGTCCCTGCGGATTCTGTGCTGTCGATCGTGGCCGACCGGCTCCACCAAGTGAAGACGAACCCCAGCGGCTGGCACTGGCTGCTGAAAAACTTGGACTCAAACATGTCGTGATCACTTCTGTGACGCGGGATGATCTACCCGATGGCGGTGCAGAACATTTCTATCGCTGTGTAGAGGCCGTACGAAAACGGACAGGAGCTACCATCGAAGTCTTGACTCCCGACTTCATCAACAACCGTGCTGCACTGCAACGGGTCGTGGCCGCACAGCCGGAAGTGTTTAATCACAACACCGAAACCGTACCTCGTCTCTACCGGCAAGTGCGCGGGCCAAAATCCGATTACCGCTGGACCTTGCAACTTCTGCAAGAAGTCAAGCAAAGCAATGCTAACATCCAAACGAAAAGTGGCCTGATGCTGGGACTCGGTGAAACCCACCAGGAAATACTGGATGTATTATCCGACTTGCGGCAAACGGGTTGTGATTTACTGACCCTGGGCCAGTATCTCCAGCCAGGCTCGAACTATCTGCCGGTGATCCGCTATCTCCCTCCCGAGGAATTCACTTACCTGGGACAACTGGCAAAACAGCTCGGATTCCGCAAGGTTGCCAGTGGTCCGTTTGTGCGCAGCAGCTACCACGCCCGCGACATGGCGGCAGAAATATAATCGTGATAACCCTTAGCCTAAGACCCAAAAAAAAGCTTAAAGCGAAGATTTCTATTGCCCCGACCGCCGCAACGTCCTAAATTAGCCAAGTGACATAAAGTCTATCGCTCAATGATATGAAGTATGACCTTACGGTAATTCTCTTAAAGGATGAGTATTATGAAAAAGTGGTTTTGTGGGATTAACGTACTGCTGCTTACGAGCCTGTTGCTGGTCGGCTGTGGCGGAGACGACGGAGCAGGAACCGATGGCGCGTCCATCGACGGAAACACAAACACTTCTGAGGAAGTCGAAGTCGCCGATCTCTGTGGAGATTGTGGACAGACTAAGGGAGGCGACACATGCTGTGCCGCTGACGGTGCAAAATGTGAATCCTGTGGCTTCCACAAGGGTGCCCCACTCTGCTGTAAACTGAATCAAGCCGATGTGGCTGGAAAAACGCTTTGTGGAAAATGTGGAGAAGTTAAAGGC
>CAZXJC010000575.1:0-2630 GCA_964640885.1 uncultured Pirellulaceae bacterium
ACTTACCTACCTCTTTACGGCGGTTTTTTACGGTTTTCGTGCTCCTTCTCGAACTCCTACTGGAACTGGTTTCCTCTGAAATGAAGGGCCGGCTGGACCTTTAACGACGAACAACCGTTGCAACTGTCATTGCCTTACTTGCGCGTTAAGTTCCGCAAAAGTGCATGATACGGACACCTATCTCAAAAAAAGAACGACGACTCGCTAAACAGTTTCGTATCTCGAAGACTCTACTCCGATACCTGTTGTGTGGACGTTCGGGCAAACCGAATCTCCAGTTACTTTTGTCTGTTGCCAAAACTAGAGCCGGCTGGCGGACAAAAACAACTTTCACCTCCCAAACAACCGATGGCCACGCAAATTGGAAGTGGTCAATCAAAACTATTAGTTCAGGAAGGAGCCAACGATGCTAGTCCTCTCACGACATCGCGATGAAAGCATCATGATTGGTGACGATATTGTCATCACTATTGTGGACATTCGCGGAGACAAGGTACGCCTGGGGATTGATGCCCCGCAAGCAATCCCCGTCCATCGTCAAGAAGTTTACGATGCGATCCAGCGGGAAAATGCGCAGGCAATAGACCTGAATCCAACCGAAACGGGAGAATCAGAACAGAACGTTTAAAGGTCTCCTGTTAAAACGACTTCACGCTAATTTTCACCGATTCTCCCGTGGAAACAAGTGTTATGGCAGAAGAAAGAGGCCAGGGTATCACGTTCTTCCAATGGATCAACGTGATACTATCGTTCCTGTTCATGGTGATCGGCCTACCTGTACTACTCTATTTGGCTGCCGCTGCACTCGGCTGGCAGCGACTGGTGTACTGGTCCCCCCTGTACTGGGGAATCCTGGCAATTAGCCTGGTGCTCGGATTCAGTAACGCATCCCATTACTACAAGCGTCTACAGTCCAAACTCAGAGAATAAATCCGTGTCACGACCGGCTGCCAGGATCTGATTAGGGCAACATTTCTTCGCTTCCAGTGGGATTAGCATCGTTAGCGATGGCAGTCGCTGGCGGTTCTTCTTCGTATCCTGACCGCCGAACCGGTTGCAGGATCGTAACTCTTGGCCCATCATGGTCGGATCCTGCCTGTTCTCCAGAGCAAGCAGGCCATGAGGCGTCACACTGAATACCAACTCAGGAGAAGATTTGTCGTGACTACTGAAAAACAACTAATTCGTGTCGGGCACAGCCCAGATCCGGATGATGCTTTCATGTTCTATGCACTGGCCAAGGACAAGATCGACACTGGCAGCTACCAGTTCACCCACGAACTGGTCGACATTGAAACGTTAAACCGGCGGGCATTCGAAGCAGAATTGGAACTGACCGCTGTCAGTATTCATGCCTATGCCCACTTGTCGGACAACTAAGCCCTGTGTGCCTGTGGCGCCAGCATGGGTGACCAGTATGGCCCGATGGTGATCGCTAGGGAACCTTGCTCCCTGGAAAATCTCAAAGAGCAAACCATCGCCGTGCCTGGTACGCTCACCAGTGCTTACCTGGCATTGCGATTATGCTTGCAAGCGGATTTCAAATACGTGGTCGTCCCCTTCGATGAGATTATCGAGGTCACGGCTGCCGGAGAATTTGACGGCCAGCCGGTCGATGCGGGCCTGATCATTCATGAAGGGCAGTTGACTTATGGTGAGAGCAATCTGCACCTGCTGGTCGACCTGGGCAAGTGGTGGCATGAAGAGACAGGATTGCCGTTACCGCTGGGTGCCAATGCTATTCGCAAAGACCTGGGAATGGATGCGATGCTCGAGGTAACCCGGTTGCTCAAGGAGAGTATTCAGTTCGGTCTCGACAATCGGCAAGAAGCACTCGATTATGCCCTTGGCTTCGGTCGCGACCTGAATCGAGACCAGGCTGATGAGTTTGTCGGCATGTACGTCAACGACTGGACGCTCGATTTTGGTGACCGGGGCCGTCAAGCCGTTACCGAGTTACTACAACGCGGACATCAGTCAGGGGTTATTCCCCAGCCAATTGAACCGGAATTTATCCCCTAGTCTTTAACCAGACGGTTCCATGTCAGCTTCATGAATAAGTCCTGGCAAGCACAACTAGATCAGCTGATCGATTCCAAGCGGACGCCGATCATCGAGTTGCGTCGTCAGTTGCATCAACATCCCGAGCCTTCTGGGGAAGAGCGGGAAACCAGCCGCTATCTCTCTGAGCAGCTTCAGCAAGCCGGTTTCCAGGTACGCGTTGGTCAGAACCAGTGCGGTGTCATCGCTGATGCGGATTATGGCACAAACCCGGTAACTGCTGAGCAACCAGGTCGGATTGCCCTCCGCGCCGATATCGATGCTTTGAATATCCCGGATGCCAAGGAAGTTCCCTACCGCAGTCAACGTGAGGGAGTCATGCATGCCTGCGGCCATGATGCTCATACGACCATTGTTTTTAGCGCTATTTCTGCGCTTCAAAAGATGCATGAACAGCAGCAATTACCGTGGCCAGTCCAAATTCGAGCAATTTTCCAACCGGCTGAAGAAATCGCCCAGGGAGCCCGCCAAATGATTCAAGAGGGTGCCTTGGAGGACGTGGCAGCAATTCTCGCCACCCATATGGATCCCACACGGGAAACCGGTCGGATCGGACTCAAGTCAGGCAC
>CAZXJC010000576.1:0-7500 GCA_964640885.1 uncultured Pirellulaceae bacterium
TGCGTCTTGAGCATGATCAGGTCGACTAGATCACGTCCCTTGCCGCGGGTGTTGGTCATCACCAGGTCTTCAGCAACCCGGTCTACACCCCAGAAAGCTCCGGCGATTAAGCGCGCCAGGCAAAAACCAAATAATAGACGACACTTTCGTTCCAGACTGGTTTCACCCAGGACGCGTTTAAGAGAACGATATGCCATGATGAATCAACCCAACCAGCTGCCAAGGCCGCCACATGCAAACGCCGTTATTTTAAGGCCCGTATATCGGCAAAGCCAGTGCAATCGTGAACTTCTGATGACAACTTATAATAATGACCAGGGATCGACATCAACCACCCATTGTACCCCGGGGACCGCCGGCACATCAGCCGTTGCCTGACGAAATACCTGGCGTAATCGGTCTCGATCCGAATCAATCAAGAGTAAATGCAGCCGATATTTACCCCTTAATTTTGCAATCGGCGCCGGCGCCGGCCCCAGCAGCCTCAGCCCTTCGGCTGCTGGTGGAAACGCTGCCTGTAACCGATCTGCTAACTCCTGGCAAAATGCCGTTGTCACCCCTTCTTGCTCTCCACGGACAATCAAACGAATCATTTCAGCAGCCGGCGGATAACCGAATTGCTGCCGACTTGGCAGTTCCTGCGAGACAAATCGCAGATAATCGTGCTGCACTGCCGCCGCAATGGCTGGATGTTCCGGACTAAACGTCTGTACCAGCACGCGTCCTCCGCGCGAACTGCGCCCAGTCCTGCCAGCTACTTGCGTCACCAGCTGAAACGTCCTTTCAGCTGCTCGAAAATCAGGAAAATGCAAAGCCGTGTCCGCGTTAATGACACCAACCAGCGTAACATTGGGAAAGTCCAAACCCTTGGCAATCATCTGAGTGCCAAGCAATATCTGTACCTCTCCGGCGCGGAACCTCGCCAACGCTTCTTCGTGACTGCCCACTTTCCGCATCGTATCGGAATCCATCCGTAAGCAAGATGCTTGCGGAAAGCGGGCTCGCACTTCCGCTTCCAAGCGTTGCGTGCCCAAACCCGCATAACGAATACCATCAAACCCGCACTCCCCACAGCGGTCTGGTGCTGCAATCATGTATTCACAGTAATGACAAATGGCCTGCTCGGCAGCCGTTTTCCTGACAGCTGCTCGATGATGGGTAAGAGCAATATCACAATGAGGACAGCGGACGACTTCCCCGCAACTGGGACATTGAATACTCGTGGAATATCCCCGGCGGTTTAACAAGAGGATAATTTGCCCATCGCCAGCCAGTGCCTGTTCCATGGCCCGGTATAAGGGACGACTAATCGATCCGCGACGCTGGGAACCTTCGTGACGCAGGTCCACTACCTTGACGTCCGGCAATGGTCGATCGGCAATCCGCTTAGGCAGGGTGGCAAGCTGGAACTGCTTCTGCTCGGCCTGCAACCAGCTCTCCAGCGATGGCGTGGCAGAACCCAGAACCAGCGGCACACCTTCACGGCGTGCCCGTTCCAACGCTACATCACGAGCATGATAACGAGGAATCGTATCCTGCTTGAACGAGGTGTCGTGCTCCTCGTCAATGACAATTAATCCCAGGTTTGGTGTCGGTGCAAAAATCGCACTGCGGGCTCCCACGACAACCTGTACCTCTCCACGGGCAATGCGCCGCCAGTGATGATGACGCTCCGCATCACTCAAGTGACTGTGCAAAACGGCTACCTGATCGAAGCGGGAACGGAATCGTCGCCTTGTCTGAGGGGTCAAGCTAATCTCCGGAACTAACACCACCGCCTGCCGACCAAACCCGATAATGTGCTCTATCGCCTGGATATAAACTTCCGTTTTACCGCTGCCCGTCACTCCATAGAGCAATAAGGTCTCATGTTCACGGCGATCCAAGCTGGCTACGATCTTGTCGAGCGACTGCTGCTGGTCAGGATTTAAATCCAACGCCTCTTCACGAACCACTGGCGGCTCTGCCGTGCTGGCAACTGGCTGCCGCGTCATTTCCGTACGAATCAGCCCCTTCTTGATACAGGCTCGAATCGGTGCCCGCGTACAGCCTGCTAACTCGCCCACCTGGTCCGGAGTCATTGGATCGGTTGACTCGGCAAGTATTTCCAACACCCGTCGCTGCTTGGGTGGCAAACTCAATTCACTAAGCTGCCCCGCAACTTCCGTCCCCAACTGCAACAACTGCACCCGCCGAGTACCGGCTCCTGAGCGTACTCCTGCTGGTACCACCGCTTCCAGCACCTGTCCCCAATTGCAGAGGTAGTATTCAGCCATCCACTCAGTCAATTCAAGCATCGGAGTAGAAATCAGTGCCTGCTGATCAACCACTTCCTGGACGTCTTTGAGTGTCCGCGTAAGGTTCTCACCAGTGGCAGCACCAACGGCAACGCAGTAACCGGTTACCAGTCGATTGCCACGTCCTAACGGAACCTTTACCCGCTTCCCCGCTTGCACCTCGCCGATCAGAGAATCCGGAACACGATAGTCAAACGGTCCCCCCGGCGCTTCCGAGAAAATCACCGTGGCTACCGTGCGATCCTCTGCCTCGTCCAACTCCCAGGGAGCGGATGGTACAGTAAACAGCGGCTGCTGCCGTTCCCCCATGACTGTCTCCATCCCTAATCTAATGGTCAATCTGAAAGCCGGGGACCGGGAGCCCCCCTTGGTCAGTAGCCAGACGGAACGTTACGATAACAGTCAGGTCCTTCATCTGGCAAGCGTTCGAGGGAGCACCAGTGGCCTGCCAGCGGAAGTGGCAAGATCCGGTAGCTGCTGATTCACGAAGATTGGGCAAACAACCCGAACTCAGTCATTTCACTCCTTAAACAGGGTGCAACATGCGTCTCGGTATTTTTGGCGGTACCTTTGATCCGATTCACTATGGCCATTTACTGCTGGCCGAGTGCTGCCTCGAAGCGCAAGGCCTGGACCAGGTCTGGTTCATGTTGGCAGCTACTCCACCTCACAAACAGCAACAAGCCATCTCCCCCAGCAATGCCCGCCTGGAGATGGTCAACCTGGCAATAGCCGGACATTCCGCGATCAAATCCTCCTCGCTAGAGTTGGACCGCGGCGGAGTCAGTTATACCGTCGATACACTCACTCAAATCCTCCAGGAAGATCCTGGTTGTGAACTGTTCTTGTTACTCGGGACAGACTCCTGGCACGATCTGCCCAACTGGCACAAGCCAGAGGAAATCTGCCAGTTGGCCACTCCTATCGTTGTCCATCGCGCTGCAGAAAAAGAACCTGACTTCACGACAGCCGCAAGCTTCTGTTCACCAGAACGTCTAGCTCAGATCGAGCAGGGACAAGTCATCATGCCGGCCATTGACTTGGCCAGTTCGGAGTTGCGAGCGAGAACCGCCGCAAATAAAAGCCTCAAATTTCGAACCCCAGCAGCTGTCGAACAGTACATTCTCCAACACCAACTCTACCGCCCCAAACCGTGAAAATCAGCCCGCTCAGGGCCAGATGTTAAAATAACCGGCTGGGTAGATCAGGCAGCTTTCGGGTAATTCCACAATTGGGCTAAGGGGGCTGGTAAGACCAGCCCTGCCAGGGACGGATCGGTCCCCAAAACCCCCTCGATTTGGTCGAGCCGTTCCCGTGGATTGAGGGCCAGATCCAGAAAGATCCACTTCTGTCCCCCAAATTCACATCCACCACCACCAGTTCCGCCGAACCAATCGTGACGAATTTGGTAGCCCGCCTGCTTGGCAACCTGCACTGCCAGTGCCAATAAATCGACCGTATGCATCCCAGCTTGTCCAATCCGCCAGATCCGTGGCTTTGTCCCTTGTTGGGAGCGAATTATAGTGGCTTCGATTAACGTTGCCCAGGTCGATTCGACGATAGAAAAATCGTACTTAAGTCACTAAATAATAACATGTTAAGGCGCACCCATCAGGTAAGAGAGTAGGATCAGACCAGACTCGGTAAATGAGTCAAACTACTCCACCTGAGGAAGTTTTTGCGGTTCGGGGCTCCTCAACAGAATTTCGCTATCAATCCAACGGCGGCCATCATGACCTCAAACCAACCAAACCAAGTAGTGCCAGCGACCGAGACAACTTCCCAGCCCCCTGCCGAACCAGTCCTGCAAGAGCAGATTGCCATGCTGCAGCAGCAGCTCATCGAGGCTCAAAAGCTGACTGCCCTGGGTGAACTGGTCGGCACCACGACCCATGAATTCAATAACGTGCTGATGACCATTCTCAATTACGCCAAGATGGGTATGCGGCACCGTGACCAGGCCACCCGGGACAAATCCCTGGAGAAGATCCTGGCGGCAGCTGAACGCGCGGCTCGCATTACCAATAGCGTCCTGGGAATGGCTCGTAATCGTTCCAACGCCATGGAGCCTACCAATCTGCAACAACTGATTGACGACTCACTGGTGCTGCTAGAAAGAGAGTTGAACAAGTACCGGATTTCGTTGGAAAAAGATTTCCCCGATGTCCCACTGGTCCGAGCAAACGGCAACCAGATTCAACAGGTTCTACTCAATCTCTTAATCAATGCTCGCCAGGCGATGCCCGATGGCGGAACGATCATATTGCGTCTTCAGCATCATCCGGACCAACAGATGGTCGCTATCATTATCCGTGATTCCGGCAGCGGAATCGCCCAAGACAAACTGCCGCGCATTTTCGATCCCTTTTTCAGCACGAAAAGCGGACCGGACTCGAGTGGCAAGGGCGGTACCGGGTTAGGGCTTTCCTCCTGCCGTAACATTATTGACGGTCACCAGGGTCGTATCCGAGTGGCCAGCACCGTTGGCCAGGGAACCCAGTTCACCATCCTGCTTCCGATCGCAGTGGCCGCCAAGAAGTCAGGCAACGCGAACGCACCGGCAGCAGTCATCACCCCCGAGGCAGGGACCTTCAATGCCCCGGACAACCGTGCTTCGGCCTAAGGCAAAGCGGCATTAGCACAACTGGCCAGGTAACCTATCGCTGGTTTACGTTGGTCAGACGGGCGCGCAATTGCTCCAGCATTTCCTGTTCCAGGGCAGTGTCTCGCCCAAGCGAAATCCAGCCCAGCGTCCGGGGACCTCGTCCGACCCCTAGTTCCCCATCGATCAACGAACCGTCATGACGGCGCGTGGCACTTCCCACGGTGGCAAATTCGGGACGATCCAAGTCTTCCAACTCTTTGACCACCAGGATCTCCACAGAGTAACCGGCGGCTTCTGGTATCACACGAACCGTGGCCTGCCGTCGGATCGACTGAACAGTGCTAAGCAGTCTTTCATAACCGGGCCTGGAATCGCTTCGCCAGGGTTCTAAAAGGGTTGAACCAACCATGGTCCCCGTAACAATCCGACCTTCCGTCTACGTATCACCAACGACTTGATTGCGCTCTTCACGTTCAATCTTGAAATAATCATCAACCGTATCGACTAATTGAACCCAGAGGAAATCACGGTCGTTCACAGGCAACAAGAGTGGGTTGTTGAGAGTGGCGACGACATTAGGGTCAGTGGGTCCCGCACCGCTGGGGTGGTAGAGGCCAGAGAGGCAACCACTTAGCAAAAGCATCAGCGGGGTAACGCACAACAGCCAAGCGCGATTCTGCCATCTTTGCTTCTGCATCGACTTTTCCTGAATTTCTCGCGTCGCAGAACAACTACCCGGAGTGGTAACTGGAAACTTAAAGCAACTTCCAAGCGGGTCGGAGTGTGTCAAAAAGAAGCTTCTGCAGCAAGTCCAATTAGCGGCCACCGAAGACAGCTAAATCTTTTCCTGAATAAGGCTTACAGTGAGTCACGGTAAAACCTGCTACCAACCTCCACATGTATTTCGGCAGGAATAATAGGCATTGCCTTGCGAAATCAACAGGCAATGGAAGAGAATCTACTAGCAAGTGGGGAACTTAGTTCTCTTTGTTTTCGTCAGAAACCTGTTGGCCACCAGAAGTGGTGAGTCAGTCGAGTGGTTTAAACGGTTTTGAAAGCGGAGGAAAAAGACATGCTCAGCAACTATGACTTCAGTCAACGAACTGGAATCCAACACGCTCGGTCCCTCCGCATTGTCGGATTACTGACACTAGTTAGCTTCATGATTGCCGCGCTGTTACCAGCTTGGGCGGCCGCTCAGGGAGTCCTGTTGGACGTCCGTCCCAATCATCCTCACCGCTTGCCACGGCCGATTCATCCGATTCATCCACCACGTCCCATTCCGCGGCCGGTGCCGACTTCCTACAAGATCCAGGAACTGGCGGTTAACGTCAATCTCATGGATCAGATCGCTAAAGTTCAAGTCTCTCAGTCGTTTGTCAACACCGGCAGTCGCGCAATGGAAGTCTGCTTCGTTTTCCCCCTACCTTACGACGGCGCTGTGGATCGTTTGACCTTCCTGGTCGATGGCAAGGAATACGATGCCAAGCTGCTTAATGCCAAGGAAGCTCGACGAATCTACGAAGGTTACGTTCGTCGCAATCAAGATCCCGCTTTACTGGAGTGGATGGGAACCGGCATGTTCAAAACGAGTGTCTTTCCGGTTCCAGCAGGTGCTAAACGGACAGTCACGCTCCGCTACAGCCAGGTTTGCCGCAAGCTTGATGGTTTAACCGAATTCCTGTTCCCCTTGAGTACTGCCAAGTACACATCACATCCGGTCGAGAATCTGCGGTTTGCTGTCAACATTCAGAGTCAAGCCGCCATCAAGAACGTCTATAGTCCAACGCACTCCGTCGAGATCAAGCGACCCGATGATGAGCATGCGGTCATCCGAATGCACAAAAAGAACCGGGTTCCTAGTTCGGATTTCCGCTTATTTTTCGATGTCGGCAGCAAGGCAGTGGGGACCAGTGTTCTAAGTTACCGCCCGGACAAGAGTGAACAAGGTTATCTAATGATGCTAGTCAGTCCGGAAATCAAGAAACAGGCTGACAAGCAAATGAAGAAGAACATCCTGTTTGTCGTAGATCGTTCTGGCAGCATGAGTGGCAAGAAGATTGAGCAGGCCAAATCGGCGCTGAAATTCGTCCTCAACAACCTCAACAAGGATGACTTGTTTAACGTGATCGCTTATGACAGCGAGGTGGAGAGTTTCCAGCCGGAGTTACAGAAATACAGCGACAAGACCCGTAAGCAAGCCATCGGCTTTGTGGAAGGCATTTTTGCTGGCGGCAGCACCAATATCGACGGAGCCCTAAGCACGGCGCTAGCCATGTTACAGGACAACAAGCGGCCCAGTTATGTCGTCTTCCTGACTGATGGTCTGCCGACTGCTGGCGAGACCGGTCTGACACGGATCGTGGACAATGCCAGGAAAAACAACAAGGTGCGAGCGCGTATCTTTAACTTTGGCGTCGGTTACGACGTGAACAGTCGCCTGTTAGACAAGTTGGCACGCGTCTGTTACGGGCAGAGTTTATACGTCCGGCCCAATGAAGACATCGAAGACCATGTCAGTAAATTGTTTAATCGAATCGGCGCGCCAGCCATGACTGATATCGCCATCAAGGTCGATATCGAAGGGCAAAATCCGGA
>CAZXJC010000577.1:0-3479 GCA_964640885.1 uncultured Pirellulaceae bacterium
AGCAGGGTCGCCACAGTATCAAGCATTCGCCGGTTCCATTGAGCAGCTATGGTGGCAGCTGGGGTTGGTGCGATCAGTTCCTGTTTGGCAACCAGCACGATTTCACCCAGCGTCTCGGCACGCTGCTGGAAATAACCGCGGATTAAACCCTGGCCCATGATCGACATGGCATAAGGCATCGTCACGCGGGCGCCTGCCAGGACGGCGATTGGACCGCCGGGCTGTCGAAGCATCTGTTCTGCCAGGCAATCTTCTGTGTCGTCGTAGGCACCCGTGTAGCAGGCCAGGAAAATTGCGATCGGTGGTTTTTGCTGAGCCTTCAACTGCTTGACGTGAGAGCTGTTGAAGATGGCATACCGTTTTTTCCCGGGTACTTGTACCTGGTCCAAGTACCTCCGCTGGCCATGTCCCATGTAGACCCAGAACAGGCATCCTTCGTTGATTCGTTGTAGCGTGGTTTGCTGGAAAGTGCGGGGATCCGGGCAATAAGGACTGTGCCAACTGGCCTGGGTCATGCTCGTGCTATACGGACTCGGAATTTCTGTGACAAGAAACTGCTTGGCTGTTGCTTCGATGAGCCCATCAGTGACGGGGCCGAATCCTCCCACTCCGGCGATTAAGTTAATCCGACGTCGCCAGCGGTTGTCCGCTTGGGGCGTTTCGTAAGCGATGACGCGCTTGATATAGTTCGCTAGCTCACTGGCACTGTCAGCCGGGATGCGACCGACCGAGAGGTCGGCAAGACCGTCACCATCTAAATCAGCGTAACCGTTGTCGGTGGCAATCAGCGGTTCCGAGCCCCAGTGAATGTTGACCTTGGCTGGAACGTACTGGGTGGCAATCGTTGTGGATTGAGTTTCCGGGTTTCCCTTTTTCGAAGGGGCATCGCCGACTAGCAGGATTGCTTTGGTGACTCCTTTCTTTGCCTGGCTGTGTAACGTTCTGCGGACGCTCTCGTAAGATCCCCTGTTTGAAATCACAGCGATGCGGTGACCCTGCCCACGACGGTAATCGAGCCACGGTTGGAGAGTCGAGGCCCAGGCAGGAGGGCAGGCAACCAGCGTATCAGGCACCGGCGTTTCCGCCGGTGCGGTTACCATCAGGATGGAAAGGAACAGTCCGGTCATACTCTTGGGTCTTTGCTCCTGAAAGAATGTCGCATTGGCAGGTCGCCTGTAAATGCAACCCAATTGTAGTGCGGCTTCTCTTTTGACGGCAAGCTGGAAACAGTCCAGAGACTTGCGTAACCGTCTTCTGCGGGGAGCAGTTTTTTCACTTTGCAGGCACTTATGGGTTCAGGTAGTATGAGGCTATGAAATTATTAAGCTATCAGGGCTGCATTTCCCTCTTCTTGGTTTTTTTTGCCGCAACCAGTTTCGCTGGGATTAAGGCTGGCTCCACTGAGCAGGGCCTGACCGCGGCGAACAAGTCAGGTACCAGGTTTCAACTGCAATACAAAAAGAAGGGACCGCGTGATGCGGTGCGTGAGGTTAAGGTCTCACATCAGGGTGATACAACGATCTTTCATGTTACGGACAAGTTTGGCATCGGTAGTGCAGCCATTAAACTAGCAGCAGGAAAGTGGCCCAAGAAAGTCCTGGTCCGATTGCATTTAACGGGCCTGGAAGGTTATAGCTTAACAGTTGGCAAAAAGGTTCTTACGCGTACGGATCTCAAGGTTCGAATGCTGGATGCCAAGGGAAAACCCTTACCTGGCCGCTACTTGCTCAAGTCGACTGGGCCTAATGCTTCTAAGCGAATTGCCGGCTACTACGAAGTGGAGCTGCCCGCGACGCGGCTCACAGCAGCGGTGAAAGAGATTAAATTGAGCTGGGTTGATTTTTACCGGCGTTAGGCATTCGGCGAAGCCCCCGTGTTAAGGAAGGACATACAGTGATGAAAAGACTTGTGACCTTACTGGCACTCTTACTCGTTGTGGGCTGTGGTAAGCAGGATTCAGCGGAACCAGAAACAACATCGACACCAACTGCAGGAGAGCAGGGGGCAAGTTCGGCTGCGGAGTCCCAACAACCCCGAGAACCAACCCTGGCAGACAAGGTGCTGGGCTCGTACACGCATGCTACGGAAGATTTTACGATGAACTATGAGTTTCTGGATAACGGAGCGATCGAATTTAGCAGTGAAGGCTTTGGGGGGCTTTTAGGGTTGTGGTCGATCGAGAACGGAGAAGTGGTGACGGAAGATTCCACCGTGATGTTCTCGGTTAAGCAGTTCTTTAGGATTGAAGCAAATGGAGATTTAACCTCCGTGGCCACTGCCTTTGGTGAATCTGCCAAGCGTCAAGAGAAGCCCTCGGAGGAACAATTTACTTGGAAAAGAACCCAACCATCGGTATCGCCGAAGGCGCAGGCGGCAGCCAGGGCCAGGATGGTTGCTTATGTTGATCGTAAAATTCGGTTCCGTGCGTTAAAGCCGACTGGTCCTTTGGGAACTGCAGACCTGGCGAGAGTGAAGAGTTTCTCCTCGGAAAAGTACGAGAAGGATGAGCCATTCTATTTCGCACCGGAACATTCGAAAATGCCTTACGTCAACGATCTGACGCTGCTGGCTGGATTGACGAAGCTGGAGAAACTCATTTTGCCAGGCAACAAGATCACGAAGCTTGATTCCTTGGCAGGCTTAACCGAGTTGCGAGAGTTGGACCTGCGGCGCAATCGGATTACCGATTTGACGCCCCTGGCAGGGATGAAAAAACTGGAAGACCTTAAGTTACAGTCTAATTACCTTTCTGACGCCGAAGTCGAGAAGCTTCAAAAGGCATTGCCCAATTGCAAGATCGGGCATTTTTCCCTGTAATTGTCGTCAATCCAGCTTCTGCCCGTACAGGTCGGCGATTTTTCTGACGAATGGCTGGTGGCGTTTTGGTGCGGCAGTATGCCACTTCTGCAGGTATTGCTTAAAAGTCTCGCCGGCTGGTGATGGCGCGCTGTTGAGCCAGCGAACGGCTTCCCAACGAGTTGGTTCTTCCTCGAACAGGTGCAGTAAGACGATTGCCATGGCCCCGTTAATATCCCGTTGTGTAGGATTTACCTTTAGTGTTGCCTGGTGCTTTTGATAGAAGGCGGCTAGTCCGTTTGCGTAGATGTCATGCACCTTGGTCCGTTTCCGGATGATATCGTCGACATAGTTTCGCAGCGCGTCACGATAGTCTTTCCAGTTGGCGTAGGGCGGATCTGATTTCCAGGATTTTGACATGGCTCGCATCGTAAACATGGATGCCGTTTCGCAAAGAGTTTCTTCAAACCACAGGTTGCCTCTGTCGTCCTTGTCATATCCACAGAGAACGTGACAAAACTCATGGGAAAACTGGTAAGAGTACTGCGACCAAAGAGTTTTGCTGGTATCGAGTCGTATGACGATTTCTTTGCTCGCATTACGATCGTAGAGCGATATAGGACCTTCCCGTCCGCGGGTGACCACGACAGGTTCAATCAGGTAGTCTGGAAAGAACCTCCATA
>CAZXJC010000578.1:0-6552 GCA_964640885.1 uncultured Pirellulaceae bacterium
GTGCTGGGGGGGTAATCTCAGTCCATCCAGGGCTGGGTGTGCCAACCGTCAGATACTATCCCCCCCAAGGTCTCGCGGTATCCACGGTCACGGTAATTGCAGCTGATTTGATTTTTAGGCATAACAATACATAATAAAGCCTGGGATTCAACGTGACCGGTACTGGCGGTACTGGTCCTTGAAAGCTGAGAAGACTTGCTTTATCCTGCGTGAAATCGAGGCTTCTTATTTTAATGGTTTAGTAGGAAAGGGATTAAATCATCGACCGGAATCCAACCAGGATCAATGATCAAATTCGAGTGACTCCCATACGAGTTATTGATAACGAAGGCACACAGCTGGGAATCATCGAAACCGAGGAAGCCTTAGAAAAAGCGCGTGAGTTAGAGCTGGACTTAGTAGAGGTGGCGCCCGCTGAAAAACCTCCCGTCTGCCGGATCATGGATTACGGCAAGTACAAGTACGATCGCAAGAAGAAAGCAACGCAAAGCACTCATAACGTTAAGCTCAAGGAAATCCGCTTGCGGCCCAAGACGGATACCCACGATATCGATTTCAAAATGAAACGGGCGAAGCAGTTTCTCCAGCACAAGGATAAAGTGCAAGTCTCGGTGATCTTCAAAGGTCGAGAAATGGCCCACCTGCAAGAAGGTCGCAAGGTCATGGAACGAGCGATCGAGGAACTGATGGAAGTCGGCAAGGTAGAATCGGCACCCACCCAACTCGGTCGCCGCATCGTCTGCACGATCGCACCTAAGTAAATCGCAAATCAAGCGGTTTCCGGTTCCAGGTAGCGACGATAGATTTCCCAGGTGGCTGACGCCATCTCATCCGCGTTGTACTGCTGATGCACCACCTGCAAACCCTGCTGGCCTAGCCGGCGACAACCCTCGACATCGACCAGCAACTCAGAAAGTTTGTCGGCCAGGTCAAGCGGATTTTCAGGGTCCACCAGGACTCCCCCAGGAATTCTCTCCAGCAGTTCAGGAAAAGCACCGTGGCGTGGCTGAACAACCGGAACCCCAGCCGCCAGTGCCTCCAGGACAAACAAACCTTTCGGCTCCCGGTAAACGGTCGGTACCGACAACACATCAATTTGCTTGAGAAAATCAAGCTTACCTTCTCGGTCTACCGTTCCGACATGATCAACAACATCCGTAGCTCCCGCCTCCTCAATCTTTTTTAACTGTTGATCAAGGTAGTCACGATGCTGTTCACCCAGCCAGCCAGCAATTTTGAGTTGCACCTGCTCCAGGTTCGGTCGCTGACGCAGCTGCAGAAAAGCATCGACCAGGATGTGTAAGCCTTTTTCCGGTGCCAGTCGAGCCAGGTAACCAATCGTTGCCGGAACAACCTCAGAAGCCACTGAACTTGTCGAAGCGTCTCGAGCAAAGGAAGCAAAATCATCAGTATCAAGGCCGAGCGGAACCAGTTGCAATTTTTCCTCGGGAATCTCAAACAGGTCCCCCAAGTAATCCGCATAGTACTTGCTGAAAACAAGGAAACCATCGACGTCCTTGACCAGTCGTCGAATCTCCTTGAGGGCCTGGCTGCGATAGGGCTCAATCAACTGGTCAAGGAAAATATCGTCTCCTTGCAAGGTCACCAGGATAGGAACCTGTAAGCGCGATTTCATCGCTGGTACCGAACCGGCAATCAACATGTTGGTCAGGTTGATCAGGTTCGGCTGTACAGAATGTTGTAACCAGCGACTGAGACGCTTCACTTCCTTGCGTTGATGACCGGCGGACCCACGCAACATCGAAACTGCCAGGGCCCCCAGTTCGCGTGGTTCGATCTCCAGCCCGCGGGAAGTTGCCCACCGCAAAGCCCAGGGAGCATCCAGGAACCTGTCCAAGAATCTTGGCAGATATCGAAACAAGGGTATGCGTTGCTGTAGAAATACGTTGATGCCACCGAAAAATACCTGGTCAATACTGACATCTTCCTCGTCCGTACGAATGGGAGTGTAGGTCGGGACCAGTTGAACATCGATGTTCCTGCGGCTTAAGGCACGGACCAGCGTGTTATCGTGAAGACAGCTGCCGCAGTACATGTTGGCTGCACCAGCCGTGATGTACACGATTTTCGGGGTTGCTGCTGAATGATTCATGCCAAGGGTCCATTGCGAACCGGGAATGGTTGTCAGGCGGGCTGTGACTCCGTTTTCCCAAGAAGTTGGCTTCCCGACAAGATCCCTACCAGCAAGAGCACTAGCAGGCTAATCCAACGGGTTGGACCAGTCACAAACACAACAGCGCCGTTGACAATTACAAACAGTAAATAACCCTGAATGCTCAGCGTTATCCAGCGGGCTCGACGCACATAAGAATCGACAAATCCCCACCACCAGACCAGCTCCACTATCCAAAGCAGCAGGAAGCAATAATTGAAATAGAGCCCGTAACAGAACTCCCCGACAAGCATTTGGCCAGTCCGTTGCGCAGTATGGGCGAAGGCGTGTTGGTGGCTCCAATGATGATGAAAATGAAAAGCGGCCAGGAAATGCAAGCAAAAGAAAAGGCCGCTCAGCAACCACCACCAGCGATCCTGGTTGCTGACCACTGACTTTCGCGGAGGCCCAGAGCGACGCCCCTGTATGACCCGGTAACAAAAGACCGCGTAACAGACCAAGCCGAGCCGAACTGACCAAAGAATCAGCTCCTTCCCATCCATTCACTTCTCCTTCTCATGACCAGCAGTAAGAACTGTTATTTTACACCCTGGAGCCTCTCTCCGGGGGCCACCAAGGAAGCTGGAAGATGCCCCGGATTTCGCTTAATCCCCCTTCCCCAGCGACCAAAAGCGACCTAGAATGGGCTTTTTGACGTTTGCTCAAGTCCTTTACTAGAGGAATTCACCAAATGCCGAAGCAGAAAACTCACAAAGGAACCAAGAAGCGGTTCCGTTTAACGGCCAAGGGCAAGGCCAAGCATCGGCAATCCGGTACCAGTCATCTGGCTGCGCGAATGTCACACAAACGAAAACGTAACTTGCGAGGAACGACGACTGTCGATAGTTGCATGGAACCATCCATTCGTAAAGCATTGAATGGATACAGCAACTGAGCCGCTGTAGTAGAGAGAAAGTTTCTTCGGTGTGGCCCTGACACCCATTGGAAACAAGCAGCGGATTTTCCCAGCAAGATTAAGGAAGTGAGGAGTTCACAAACCAACTGCGTGGGCAAGAAACGTTTCCAGACTGCCTGTTGCCTGAAAGCAACACGGTCCTGGAAAGGCCTGATCGCGGCACGAAGGATGAAGAGTTATGACGAGGACTACCAAGGGAGCAGCTCGCAACAAGGCTAAGCGACGCCTTTACAAGCGAGCCAAGGGATATCGTGGCGGCCGTGGAAATCTACTGCGAACCGTCAAAGAAACATTAGTGCGGGCTGAGGTCTATGCCTACCGCGATCGCCGTGTGCGAAAACGGGATTTCCGCCGATTGTGGATCACCCGTATCAATGCAGCTGTCCGTCAGCATGGCTTGCGTTATAGCGAGTTCATTCATGGACTGAACAAAGCGAACATTGAATTGGATCGCAAGATGCTCTCCGAAATGGCAATCCATGATCCGGCTGGTTTTAATGTGGTTGTGGAACAAGCCAAGGCAGCACTGGCAGCCTAAAACTGCCTGCTGTTGAAACATGATAAAACGTCATTGGCATGACAATCAGCATTCAACGGGTCGTGATGCCACCAGACGCACGTCGATAACAGATCGCTTCTAGTTGTGTGGCTAACCTTTGCCGCTGGGTACTCAAGTCAGCATGGATCTGACCCAATTTTTGCAGCAACTCGACGAACTGACTGCCAACGCGGTCAGCACGTTCGAAGCAGCGCCTGACCAGGAAGCCCTGGAACAAGCCCGGATCGACTTCCTGGGCGCTAAGAAGGGCCAGCTTAAGGCCACTCAAAAACTGTTTGGTGCCGTCGGCAAAGAAGATCGTCCGACTGCAGGACAACGCTTCAATGAAACCAAGCAGGCGATTGAAGCTGCCCTCGAACAGGCCCAGCAACGCTTACAAGAAGGCAGCGACGCCGGCTCGCAAGAGGACCAACAATTCGACCCCACCCTGCCCGGCGAAGCCTTGCAACTGGGCCACTTGCATCCCATCACGCAAACCATCGAAGAACTTAAGGATATCATGGGACGGCTGGGGTTCAGTGTTGCAGATGGACCGGAAATTGAAGACGTCTGGCATAACTTCGAAGCACTCAATATCCCAGCAGCACATCCGGCACGCGATCCTATCGATAACTTCTACCTGGGAGTTGCCGCAGCAGGGGCAGCCAAGCAGAGTAATGAATTACTGCTCCGCAGCCAGACCAGTACAGTTCAAATTCGCGTGATGGAAAATACGGACCCCCCAGTTCGCATCATTTCGTTGGGCAGAGTCTATCGCCCCGATACGGCCGATGCCACGCACTACCCAATGTTCCACCAAATGGAAGGCTTGCTGGTCGATCATCAAGTTACCATGGCAGACCTGAAAAGCGTGCTGCGGTTGTTTGCCAGCAGCTACCTGGGTGAAGACGTTCATATTCGCTTCCGACCCTCCTTCTTCCCGTTCACCGAACCGAGCGTGGAAGTCGATTACCTCTGGAATGATCAGTGGATTGAATTCGGCGGAGCCGGCATGGTAGACCCCAACGTCCTGACCGCAGTCGGCTACGACCCCAGTCAAGTCACTGGTTTTGCCTTTGGCCTGGGAGTCGAACGATTGTGCATGCGGCGACACGGAATTACTGATATCCGTGAATTTTACAAGAACGACATCCGCTTCCTGCACCAGTTTTGATGTTACCCAAAACCCCCTAAACGAAATCACCAATGCTCGTATCCTGGAACTGGCTGAAAAACTATGTCGCCCTGGACATGGAAGTGTCCGAGTTGGAGAACCGACTCGCCATGGCCGGTCTCAACCACGAAGGGACAGAGTCGGTCGGAGACGACTTGGCCATCGACTTGGAAGTGACCAGTAATCGCCCCGATTGCCTGGGACATCTGGGAGTCGCTCGGGAAATTTCTGTCTTGTGGAACCAGTCGCTTAACCTGCCAGATCCCCAGCCTGCTGCGACCGGACCCAGTATCCACGACAGTCTCAAGATCCGCATTGATGCTCCGGAACTCTGCAGTCGCTATATCGGACGGATCATCCGGGGCGTCAAGATTGGCCCCAGTCCCCAGTGGATGCAAGATCAACTGGCAACCGTCTTTCTGCCACTCAACAAAGACTGGAAACCCGTCAATAACGTTGTAGATATTAGCAACTACGTCCTCATGGAAACCGGTCAGCCACTGCACACTTTTGACCTCAAAGAACTTTTCGGCGGCGAAGTAGTGGTTCGGGAAGCGACTGACAAGGAAGCTTTCCAGGCTATCGATCACAAGTTGTACAAACTGGACGCAGGCATGTGCGTGATCGCCGATAAGGAATCGGCCATTGCCCTCGGCGGAGTCATGGGGGGCGCAGAAACCGAAGTTTCTGACAAAACAACTGACCTCTTACTGGAAGCAGCCCAGTTCGCGCCGCTAGCCGTGCGACGGGCCGCTCGCGGTTTGAACCTGCACAGCCCCTCCTCTCACCGCTTTGAAAGAGGTGTTGATCCAGAAGGAATTGACTGGGCCAGCCGCCGCTGCTGTGAACTGATCCTGGAAATCGCCGGAGGGGAACTGGATCAGGAAGGCAGCGATGTGGGTCAACCCGCCACACCACCGGATCCCGTCGTCCTGCCACTGGCAGACCTGAAACGAATCCTGGGAATCGAAATTCCTTCAGAGGAAGTACAGCGCATCCTGCTGGCTCTGGGGAACGGATCACTCCAGGCAACGGATGAAACCGTCACCGTGACACCACCGAGTTGGAGACCCGATCTGACGAGATCAATCGATCTGGTGGAAGAAGTCGCTCGTATTCATGGTTATGACCAGATTCCTGAAGACGTCGGCGTCCCAATGGTTCCCTCGCATCGAACTAATGCCGATCGTATTCAGAGCCAGGTTCGACAAGTTATGACCGCCGCCGGGTTTGATGAAGCAATCACTGCCAGCATGGTTCCCACCGACTGGACCTCGGTCTTCACCGGTTGGAGCAGTGCTGCACCAGTGCTGAGTGAGACACCGATGCTGAAGGGAGCCGATACCCTACGCACCTCCCTAATCCCCAGCCTGCTGGAAGCACGCCGCATTAACCAGTCGCTCTCGAATCCCGTCGTCGAACTCTTTGAGACGGCAAACATCTATCTTCCCGGTAACGAGTCGTTGCCCACAGAACAATGGACGCTGACCGTTTCCAGTGGTAAGTCTTTCTTCCATCTCAAAGGACTGGTCGAAACACTCATCGAAACACTCAAAATCACTGATGCGTTACAGGTGACTCCCTCTGATGCACCCCTCTATACCAGGGGCCAGGGAGTGCAACTGGAACTTGCCGGTCAAACCCTGGGTTTCATGGGAGACGTCTCCTCCGACAGCCTCAAGCAATTCTCACTGCGGTCAGCAACCAGCCTGCTGGAGATCAACCTGCAAATCCTGCTGGAAGCCGCTTGC
>CAZXJC010000579.1:0-3506 GCA_964640885.1 uncultured Pirellulaceae bacterium
AAAATACGGGCATTTAGCCTTCGCATTTCGCAGAAGCGTTTCTTGAAACACCACATTAACCGGACCCGCAACTTGGGTAGTGGTGGTAATTGGGGCAGCCATAAGCCTTCCCTCCGTTAGTTGAAGTTAAAAATATTCAACTGATTCCTTTTACCTCATACCTTTCGGATATCGGTCACGGGTCACAGCAGTTGTTACGCGATGGATTCCTTGTAACGCATGAATTCGGCATCGCTCATTTTGTTGAGGTCACGCACCGTAGGTGCATCTGGTTCAGATGTCTCGGGTTGTGTCTCAACAGCAGCCCTCATCGCATTACGATCTTCCGTAATTTGTGCGTCGGGAGCCTTAAACTCTTGGGAGAATTCCTGGGCAATGCCCTTTAGAACTCTATTCCATCCATCGGGATTTTCATCGCGCTTATGAAAAGCATCTGCGATTCGTGTATCCCGTTGTGCTTTCAGTTGGAGAAATCCTTCGATAGCAGTATTGCCAATGCCATCGAAAGATTTGTCAAACCCTTTTAATTGCGAAACTGATTGTTGAATTGCCTCTCTAGTGTCTCTTGCCTGTTGCGCCTGAATGTAGTCCTCGACTATCTTCATCCGGGGACTATCTTCTTCCTTCGTGGCGACTTCAGGTTGTTCAGTCTGTTGATCGAACTCCGCTAGGATCGCGTCGAGATCATCTGTTGGAGTTTCCGCAACTTCAGCGTTGGGCTGAGTATTGGTTTCGTCAGTCATCTTTGCCTCTTAAAAAGTTAATGATGGATTCCTGACCTTCCCTTCGGCCAGAGTCGTATATCCACTTTTCTTTATCAGTGGAATTTGGTGTCCAACGGGGAACTTCCGTTGGTTGAATAGAATCAAGCAGCAGTGAAAAGTCCTGGTTCGACCTCAAGTTCTGGAGGAATTCCTTCAGGTGTGGCGGGAGGCTCAAACGATTGCTCCATTGGTTCTAAAAGGTTGTCTAAATTGATACTGGGGTTCGCACGACGCATGAACTCAGTGCGAACCGCATCGAGATCAAGTCCTCGACCACCCAACTGCCTAACCATCGGATCAAGCTGTAGAAGCATCTGGAAGGCAGAGAACTCTTTCTGTTCTTGCTCTCTTTTCTCCATTGGTGAGGCTGCACCGTAGACCTCGATGTAAGCGTCTTCCGGTATCGCATCCTTCGTAACGTCCACATACCCCGCATATTTCGGTATGAATACGGAGGTGTCCTCCATTCCCCTGCGTAACATTTCCAGTTCCATGTGGAGAATGTTGGTCAGGGTTTCGGTGAAGCATTGGACGTAATCAACCGTTCTGGTTTGACCACGGGTAACTTCCATATCAACGGCAAATGCCGTCTGGTGAGACTTTGTTTGCGCTCCAAGACGGGGAGCGGTAACACCAGTTAGTTCTTCGTACTGTTTAAGGAGAGCAAAGTAAATCTGCATCATCCCACTAGGATTGCCGATATCAATCGGTTCTGGTTTTGTCAGAGAGGACCACAAAGCCCTTGGCTCTATTTTGGGTCCACCTTGCGCTCTCCAATACTGGTCATTGGGGTCGTACCAGATGGGAGGCTCAGTATTCAGTGTGATGGTCTGGATCAGGCGATTCATCGCTTCTGTCGCTGCCATCTGAATCGGCAGACCTTTCATTAACGGAGAAACCCCATAAACCCCGTTATCTTCCATGTGATATGTGCCGGTCTGGAATAGACGGAACGGGTACGGGTTTTCACGATAACGGACCACTTGAAGGTTTGCACCCATCGCAATCGTAACAATGCAGTTGGGAATGAACGCATCTGTCTGGCTACGGGGAATGATTAGATCCCCTTCCATCTCGATCAGCTTTACATGACCATCATCGGCCTGAAGTTTGGAGATGTTTCCTGGCATCCACCCACCGGACATGGATTGTGGGTTTCTTACCTTCGCTGCTAGTTTTAGATCAGCCAGTTTTTGCTTGTATTCCCGAATGATGGAAGGCGCAATCATCATCCCTTCCCTGGCGACCATCTGTGCAGAGGTATCGAGATAAGTAGATTTTATGTCTCCAGGCACCACGACGGGCATTTCATCCCGTTCCCGGTAAATACCGCGAAAGTCATTAGAGAAGACTTCTCTTTTCGCCCAACGAACATGGGCAACATAAGTCCCGTATTTGAATGCCTGTATGTTGAGACTGTCGATTGCTGCACGGAAATCATACTGAGAATGGAAGTGGACAAGGATCGACTCAGTTAGGGTGTTGAGATCAGACTGCGTTGGCACAATGATTTGCTCTGTCTCATCGCCCGACATGACGAGAGATTCCTGAACTGCACGGAGATATTCGTCCGTTGCTTTCGCATGGCAGCGAAACCAATCCTTATCCCTTGGGAACAAGAGTCGTCTTGCGTCAGCCGTTAAAACCTCTAACGCTTGCGCTTGAAGTGGAAGCTCCATGTCGGGCATCCAATCCGTTCCATCACGGTTTTCCCGTTCTGGTGGCTTCATCGCAACCTGACGATCAACCTCTTTCCATTGCTTCTCCAGGTCTTTTCGTTTGTGCTTTCTTTTATCCAGTTCTGCTTTTATGGATTCCGCTATCTTAGAGAAATCCCTACGGTCAAATCGTCTAGCCATTAAACACCGTGCGGTTATCGTTCAGTATTTGTTGTGCGTCTTCGCGTGACTGCTGAATGCGAAACCAGGAAGACGTACCGATTGCGTCAAAACGGTGCTGTGCCATCTGCATCTTTTCATCCAGACCCACGGCATAAACGACTTTCCAATGCGCCTCATCCCGATCTTTATCCGCATGAGAGAACTTCTCGGCGTAGTAACCCTTTCCGTTATCGAGAACCATCGTCTGAAGGTTTTCGTAACCTGAGTTGGACAGGATTTCTGCAAACTGGTTTGGAGTCATAAACGCATACTCATAATCGGTGCCTTGTATCGGTGAGATGCCGGTGGTAATCGTTCAGTGATGGAATACCGCTTCATCATCACTCCGTACATCGTGCTTTTGAGAATGTCATCCCTAACGGCCTGAATCTTGCCTTCCTTGCGGTGTAAATTTCTAAACTCAGAGAACCATTCATTTAAGTGGCTGAAGACTTTGAAACGTCCGGTCTTCATGCGCTCAAGCATTTCCATCACTATCGGTTCGACCGGCTGCGCTCCGCCTTTCTTGTTGTCGTACCGTGCAGAAATGCCCAACATATTCACACCGGATTCTGCGTAATGGTCACGCAGGGTTTTCCCTCCGCTTTTTTCGCGGTTCATTCCATCGTGGGGAAATGAAACGGGTATCCAGTTGCCACGCTTGCTAATCGCTTGTGCGTGGTAGACCGGTGTTTCGTTTGCCTGCTTGTAACAGTCGTAAACGTAAACAATGTCTGAGTCCCTGTCCCACGCGATCCAACTTGCTGCTGCGGGATGGGATATTCCGAAGTCCACGCCACAGATACGGGCGAAGTGAGTGGGTATCTCAAAGGAAGGAATGGACAGTTCCTTTTCATCTACC
>CAZXJC010000580.1:0-4872 GCA_964640885.1 uncultured Pirellulaceae bacterium
TCGTGTCCAGCAATCCACGTTGTTTCAAATCCTTCAGAAGCCCGGCAATCGGTTTGTCCGTTTGCCCCGCCATCCGGAGATGATTCTCTTCAATGTCACCATGCCCGTCCCAGGTCATGTTCCCGGGGCCACCACCTGAATAAAGCTGCACAAGCCGGACACCTCGCTCTACCAGCCGGCGCGCCATCAAACATCGTCGGCCAAATTCGGCCGTCGGTTCCTGGTCCGCTCCGTAAAGACGTCGTGTTTGAGCAGTCTCCTGATTTAAATCAACTGCTTCGGGTGCTTCGGTCTGCATCCGAAAAGCTAACTCGTAAGTTGCCAGTCGCGAGAGCAACTGGGAATCATCCGATCGCCGCCTGCTTCGATTCAATGACTTCAACAGATCGAGACTTTGCCGCTGCCGACTGCGACTGCGACCATCTGCAGGAAAAAGATCAATGATCGGCGTCTTTCCTGGCCGAAACAGGGTCCCCTGGAAAACTGGCGGAAAATAGCCCGAACCCCAGCAGGGCGGGCCACCGACCGTCGTACCATCGGGATCGAGCATTACCACGTAAGCAGGCAGATTCTCATTCTCGCTTCCAAGTCCGTACAACAGCCACGCTCCCAGGGACGGATGTCCCATCAAGGTTCGGCCCGTATTCATCTGATAGAGGGCCGGTGCATGGACAATGCTTTCCGCTCGCAATGAACGAATCATCGCAATCTGATCAGCCTCGCTTGCCAAGTGAGGAAACAAGTCTGACATTACCTGTCCGGAATCTCCGTGTGGACGAAATGTTCGCTTGCTTCCTAACAGCAGCGACGTTTCGGTCGTCTGCTGTGTCTTAATCTTCCCGAAACTTTCCGGTACTGGCTGGCCGTGTAAGCGGTTCAACAGTGGCTTGGGATCAAAGGTCTCCATCTGGCTGGGACCGCCGGCCATGAAGAGAAAAATGACTGACGTTGCCTGAGGCGCAAAATGTGGCGGCTTGGGCCCCAACGGGTTATGGGAACCCTGCAACTCACCAGCCCTCGCTAAGGGAGCCTCCTGGGCCAACAAAGACGCTAGGGCCAGTGAACCAAATCCCAATCCACCGCGGGCTAAAAAGTCGCGCCGATTTACAGCCAACTGGGGCCCCGGACAGGTCATTTGGTCTGATCGTGTCATATTAAAAACCAGGAATTAAGAGGCCAGCAACTCCAGCCATCAGTGGCTATTGTAGATGATGGCAACCAACCCTCACAACAGAAAACTAATGTGATCCGGCGGTTTCAACGATCCCCGTCAAAAAACTGCACGTTGTCGCTAACCGGTGAACTCGATTATACTGGCAACTAGTCCATTTCTGTTCAGCCCACAGCAGGAAACTCCGGTATGAATTCCTCGGCAACCAGGCGATTACGATTGAGCTGTGTTAGCTGGTTGCTACTGGTGAACTGGACATCACTTGCCGACTCCGCGGAAGAGTGGCCGTTCAACCGGCTCCAACGCCCCCAAATCCCAACAGTGGCGAATTCCCAATGGTGCCAAAACCCTATCGACCACTTCATCCTTGCTCAGCTCGAAACGACTGGACTAAAGCCCTCGCCAACGGCCAGCCGGCAACAACTGTTGCGACGTGCCACTGCAGACCTGACCGGGCTTCCGGCAACACTTGAGGACCAGCGACTGTTCCATGGAAACAAGTCACCAGATGCCTATCGACAACTGATTGATCGATTACTATCCACTCCTTCCTATGGAGAACGCTGGGGACAACACTGGCTCGACGTGGTCCGTTACGCAGACAGTGATGGTTTTGAATATGATGACCCTCGTCCTCATGCTTGGCGCTACCGTGACTGGGTTATCCAGTCGTGGAACGAGGACAAATCGATGGAGAAGTTCATTTTGGCACAGGTAGCTGGCGACGAACTTTTTCCCGCCAGTTCCCCATCTCTCATTGCCACGGGCCTTCATCGACTTGGCCCCTTAAGACTGAACGCTGGCATGCAAAACGAAGCCAAGAATCGCCAGGAAGTTCTCACTGAGATGACCGACATGATCGGCGCCGCTTTCCTCGGCCTGACCATTGGATGCGCACGCTGCCATAATCATAAATTCGACGATTTCTCGCAACTGGACTATTACCGCTTGCAATCCTTCTTTGCCTCCACCGTGGCCCATGACCAGCCGCTGCTATCGAAAGAACAACAAGGCCAGTTGCTTAAACGACAACAAGCCTGGCAGGAGCAATCAGACGAGCTAACAAAGAAGATTACGACGTTGGAAAAGAAACACCGCGATCTAATCAGCAAGTTAACGGGAGAAACCGAGCCTGCTGCCGATGCAGTCGAGCGATCAATTCACAAATCAGCCGACGATGCAGTTCAATACAAACAGTTGCTAGAACAACGACAACGGTTAGCCTCTCAGCAGCCCGCTCCGGCACCTGCCATCATGGCCGTCGCTGATCAAAAACATCCCGCTCCAACCACCTACCTGCTGAAGCGTGGTGAACCGGGTCACCCGGGTGAAACAGTAACGCCGAGCTTTCCCGAATTATTACAGACCAGCGACTCGCCACAAAAGCCACGCATTACGCCCCGCACGGTAAGCAGTCTGAAATCTAACCCCTCCACCGGCAGACGCGCTGCCCTGGCCCGCTGGCTGGTCTCCAAAGAACATCCGTTAACGGCTCGTGTTTTTGTGAACCGTATCTGGCAACACCATTTTGGCACAGCGATCGTGGCGACGCCCAACGATTTCGGTGCCATGGGAAGTGCCGCCTCACATCCCCAACTACTAGACTGGTTAGCCAGTGAACTCATTGAAAGTGGTTGGAGCGCAAAACACATTCACCGGTTGATTATGCAATCGGCCACTTACCAGCAGAGCAGCACTCCCTCACCACGAGGACTGGAAGAGGATCCAGAAAACCAGCTCTTGTGGCGCATGAACCGCAAACGGCTAGAAGCAGAATCCCTTCGCGACAGCCTGCTCTCGATTTCCGGACAACTAAACCAGCAGGCAGGAGGCCCCGGCATCCGCTTGCCCTTGAACGCCGAAATCGCAGCCCTGCAGTACAAGGGGACTTGGACCCCACACCCAGACACCACCCAGCACCTTCGCAAGACCATCTATGTTTTCTTAAAACGCAATAATCGCCCTCCCCTGCTGGAAAGTTTTGACGCTCCCAAGACGATGACTTCCTGCGGAAGACGAACCAAAAGCACCCATGCTGGCCAGGCTCTGTCACTGTTCAACGGGGAACTGTTCCAGCAACATTCCCGGCTTATGGCCCGTCGCCTGCTGGGGAATGGAACGGAGGACTTGGATCACCTCATCGACCAGGCCTATCGACTCACACTGGCTCGCCCTCCATCGGCAACGGAACGCAAATTAGGACACCAATTCGTAGCTGCCCAGGAAAAGCTTATTCGCCAGGAGACAACGGGCCAGGATTCCCGAAAAAAAATACCGCTGGCATCTGCAAACGTCGATCCCTGCTTTGCCCTGGCGTTGGCTGACTATTGCCTGGTTCTGCTCAACCTCGATGAGTTTCTATACATCGATTAGCAGGGCTTTTCAGCGGGGAACATCGATCGGCAAGAGATCTATCCCCTGGCGATCGTCACGTATTTTCACGCGCAAACCCCAAATAGCCGTTTTACGTTGTTTCCCGGCTGGATCGTAATAGACAATAAAAATTGATCCGTCAGGCATCTGAGTGCCAATGCCATAGACGTAAACCGACTTATCTAGCGAGAAGCCACGGTCGGCGGCCGGCACAGTCCAGGTTTTGCCATGATCGTCACTCCACATAATCTGCAATCCGCCAGTTCCGCCATATCCAAAAATACAAACAATCGTGCCATCGCGGAGTGGCATCAGCCCTGGTGCCACCATCTTGACACCAAACGATTGCGGTGCCGTCCAGCTATGACACTCATCATCCGAAAAAGCAATTTCTCCATTAGGCCTGGCCACCATAACCATCGTCCCGTTGCGAGCCTTGGTAATTGCCGGCTCATCCAATGCCCCCACACGACCCTCCAGGCGGCTCACGAATTTCCATGACTTACCCGTATCGTTCGTGCGGTAAAAACCCAGTTGTTCAGGTGCATGCCAGTGTTCTTTCCCATAGGTAGAAAGCAGGATGTCGCCATTTTCAAGGACGACCGGTTTACCACACATGCGATCGTAGTACTCGAACGGAGATGGCATGTAGATCGGCTTGCTCCAGCTCTGGCCACCATCGGTGGAACGAATACTGGCCACTCGACTGTTCTTGTGGCGACCCTCCGGTGGCTTGTCATATCCGTACCAGTTATCAATTACGAAAAACACGCAAACCAGTGTCCCATCTGGAGTCTCGACAATGACCGGATGCCGGTCATCCCCTGGGCTGTTAACTAGCGTCACCGGCTGGCTCCAACTTTTCCCGTTATCACGGGAACGACAAATCAGAGCTCTACCACCCGTGGGTGCCTGTACCTTTTTGGGAAAACCACCTTTCTGATATTGCGCCAACAATTCTGGCACGATATCGATCGGCGACGGAAACGAGACATGCCAATAACCGGCACTAAAGCTACAGAGCAGGTCACCATTGCGGAGCCGAGTGACCGACTCCCACCCGACGAAACCGGTGCAGCCGGGATAGGAGGGATGTTCATTTACGCCGGGGCCCGTAACCATTTTTCGCAGCGCGCGAAAATCACCCGTGGAAGTATCCTTGACGACCTTCGTCTTGACCATAAACGAGGGCAAATGAAGCCGCCGATTGGTCGTCCCTATCATGTCCATGGTAATACTTCGCTCTTCCACGCCGACTCCTTGCACCAGGGCCTTAGAGGCTGCTGGAGGCCGGACAGGGTCGTAGATCGAAGGCCGCACTGCTGTCT
>CAZXJC010000581.1:0-3739 GCA_964640885.1 uncultured Pirellulaceae bacterium
AGCTCGCTTATTCTCTTACATTGCAACCCTCGCTCAATGTCCGATCGTGATCCTGCAACAAGTACCCAACCAGCCGCTGCAAGGGGATCGTTACGAAGACGACCTGATCGCCCTCACGTTCGACAAGTTTGTCAAGAACGAGGGAGACGACTGGCCCCTGCTGCTGCCGATGGTAGAGAGCGCGCGGCGCGCTATGGATACCACGGCGGCTGTTATGAAGGGTAAGCAAGACCAGGCGATCAAACGATTCGTTGTCTCCGGAGCTTCCAAGCGAGGTTGGACCACCTGGCTGACAGCAGCGGCCGACAATCGCGTGGTCGCCATTGCGCCGATGGTGATCGACGTACTGAACATGCAGCCTCAGATGGAACAACAAGTAAAGTCATACGGAAAATACAGCCGCATGATTCAGCCTTACCTCGAGTTCGACATCCCCAACCGAATGAGAACAGAGCGCGGCCAGTTGCTGACCAAACTGGTCGATCCCTACGCGTACCGCGAAAAGCTGACATTACCCAAGCTGATCATCCTGGGGACCAACGCTCCCTACTGGACGGTCGACGCTTCCAGCCTCTACTTTCCCGGTTTGTCGGGCCCCAAGCACCTCTATTACCTGGCCAATGCTGGTCACGGACTGGGATCACAGATCGCTCCGACAATGGCCTACTTTTTCAAGAAATCACTCGACGGCGAAACCCTCCCGGCCATGAAATGGGAAGTCTCCCAGGACGGAAGATTCCGTGCCAAGTGGCGAGGAGAAGGGGGGAAGGCAAAGCTCTGGAAGGCGACCAGCAAGACACGCGATTTTAGAGAGAGCAAATGGACCAGCCAGCCACTGGAAGGAGCCAATGCCGTAGTCACCGAGGTTCCAGAACCGGACCAGGGCTGGGCCGCCTACTACATCGAGGTTGAGTTCCCGGGACTCCCCCTCTTGAAGTACAGTATTGCTACGGAGATCCAAGTCTTCCCAAAACGGTTCCCCTTCTCGGCCGAGAGAAAATAGAAGAAACCGAACAAACGGCGACTACGGATTCCCACTGGTGGCAGCCAGTAGAGTGTTTTTCGGCTCCGTCTGACTGTTGCCTCGCAGTTGAGCAATGTAATCTTCTGCCCGCTGTCGCAAGCCCGCGTCCTGGGCCGTTCGACTCAGGGTGCTAAACTTCCGCAGGGCATTGGACTGGTAGATTTTCCGCCGTTCAGGCGATTCACAGGCCAACGCGTTAGCAAACGTTTTCTCCGCCACCTGGAATTTGATCTGGTTGCCAAGCTGCTGAGCACGCTGCTGAGTTGCTGCGGCAGTCGAGATCTTACTGACTCGCTGAAGTAACTTGAGGGCTGGCGTAAGCTCCCCGCGGCTAGCCAGGTTTTCCGCATCGGCGAGCTTCACCTCCAAGACTGACGGCCACAGTTGCTTGGCAAGTTGATCGCAGCATTCTGCTCCAGTCACGATGCCGGTCTGCTGACCATAAGCATCCGTCATCAACAGTAGCGGAGACGACTGCTGCGAAAGCTCATAAACCGGCAGGTCAACCAGGTTCGAAAGTGCAGCAAGCTGTCGTTTAGGGACGGCAATCTTGATGTAATGACCTAACCTGGGTTGCTCCAAGGCTGGGCCAAATGTTCGCGTGATTTGCTTGTCGAATTGCTTCATCGCGGAATAAAGTTTTGTTGTCCGGCTGTCCGGTTCATCCTTGTTCTCTCCCTGCCCATCGTACAAGACAAACATCACCGGTTTACCGGTTTCCTGTGCTTTCTGGAAACCCTCAGCTGCCCGGTAAACGATATATCGATTCTCGGTAACTCGCTCATTTGTCAGTTCTTCAAAAACTTCGCGATACACTTCTTGGAATGGTGCAAATGGCTGAGCCACCATGATTTGATGAGCACGATCGCCTCCCAAGCTTTTGGCTGCGGCTCGCCGCGCCAACAGCAGCGGCGATTCCTTGTACCGTGACTTGCTCGAATAGCTGGAACGCCTCGCCTCGTTGTAAACAGCCAGCATCTTGTCTTCATACGTCTGCTGTACCCGTGGTAACTGCTCTTTAACCTTGGCATAAAAGTCCAAGTTGCTGTAATTCAAATGACTTAGATGCGCTTGCTCGATGAGGTGTCTTTGAGCAAGCAGAGTGGAAGGCTTCTGGGCCTGAACTTGACGGTAAGTCGTCACTGCCCAAGTCGCTTCGCGCAGCAACTGATCAGCACTAACCGGTTTGGCAGTCACATGAATTACCCGACCCTCGGGCGTACAGAAATAGCTAGCCACGTTGCCACCGTTCTTTTGCAACTTGCCATTCACTTTGACAACTTCGAAATCACCAATCTGGTGATAGCTGGCGATAAAGTTTTCACCCACGTATTGACCAACACGTGGATCTGACAGGGCACCTACCCTGAATTTTTGAGCGTTGTTTCACGTAAACTCTTCGTCGGCGAAATTGCCTGAGATCTGCATGACAAAAAGCAACTTGCCCTGTTCACGAGCCAGACGAGCTGCCTCGGCCTTGTCCTGGTGCCAGTTGATCGTTGTCCCCAGTTTTTCACCACTTCAGACTTTAGTCTCGGTCGGTGTGGTAACGGCTTCCTCGTAGGGGGAGTCTGCATAAAGAGAAAGGCCTGCTGTTGTCAGCAAACCTACAAAGAGTATCGCAGCACATGTTAGGTTAGGCCAACGTCTTCGCATTTCTTGCATGGATCGCGTTCCCCGTTGAAAAGACCCTGTCAGACAACAACTTGGCGACGTCACCAAACTAGTGACGTCTGCGGGCATTATTACCGCAATCGGCGTACCATGACAAGGAAGAAACCTCGAGAGAAACTGTGCAAACTGCTGTCAGTTGGCGAGATAGGAGAAATAACCGAACCGTGATTGTTAGCTAAATCAGTCCAGTTGGTTAACCAAAACAGTTATCACAGTGATAACAAATGACTCAAATTGAAGTCACTCCTTGATTGTATCCGGTAAAAACGAACAATCACTCAGATAGTCTTGCCTCCTTTGCTAAAGGTGATCCGAGTCAAAACGTAGTAAGATCTAAAGGTCCTCTTATTTGACGAAACTTACCGGTAATAATGTGGTTTTCTTTTACATCCCTCTGGCGCAAGAAAATTGTTGCCTAAGCTGCTAGGCCCATTGCGATTGAGCATCCTCCCGGAACTGCTGGTTACTTTCTGTAAGAATCATATGATACGGTCTTTCTCCGCGATATCCTGGTCCGTTCTGCTCCTGGCTTTCTTGGCGCCCGTTGTCGATGCTGCCGAGAAACGCGTGGCTCGGAGCGTGTTTAATGATGATGGGCAGGTGCTCGCTGAAGCACCCGGCGAAAACGCGGCAGCTTTCATCAAGGCGTGGCTCGATCGCGAGTCCAAGGCGGTTCCCTTCACGACATTCGTCTACCTGGCCTGCATGCCCGACATCTGCTTCTACGACACTAAGGCCGGCGAACTGTACGGAGCGCGGAACAACAGGAAAAACTGTATCTACGTCAACGGGATACATGACCTGATGAAACAGGGAACCGACCCATTGCGACTGGTGACCAGACACATGCAGGCCAAGGGCAAGGAAGTACTGGCGGCTGTGCGTATGGGCGACACTCATCATATCCGGCTCAACAAGTTCGACGATCTTTGCCCGCAATTCGCCATCGATCATCCCGAATACGTGATCAAGCAACCGGATAACCGGGCCAACGAGACGGCTCTGGACTACTCGATCGCCGCCGTGCGTGATCACCGGATG
>CAZXJC010000582.1:0-2894 GCA_964640885.1 uncultured Pirellulaceae bacterium
GCTGGTCTTGGCAGCCTCTACATTACGGCTGGCATGCTGCAGTTTGTCAGCACGGAACCGGTCAAAGAGGTCGTCAAGAAGAAAAGCGTTTCTACGATTTTGAAGGTTAAAGACGAGACTCAAAAACTGACGCCGATCACCACTGCGGTCGACGGTGGGCGGGTGGCGGCAGGACTTCGCAAGGGAGATTCATGGTTTTCTCGCAATGGTCTTTCAGCAAAATGTAACTGTTCGGTCGGAGCTGAGTGCTGCAAGGGTACCGATCATTACCCTTACTATTACTACTACGTGTTTGAGCGGTATAGCACCTTCCGGGACTTGGCAAAGCGGGTTAACCAGCCTAGTCCACCGTGGTACCAGCAGGGTGTGAACTTGTTGGCCCGACAGCAGGCTGCCAACGGCAGCTGGATGGGCTCTGGCAAGAAAGGTCAGTTTATTGGCCCGGTAGCGGCCACCAGTTTTTCCATTTTCTTTTTGATACGTAACACCCGCAAGAGTGTTAGCAAGCTGGCTCAAACGACTGATTTCCAAGGGGGGCGTGGATTGCCGACCGAAACGACCTCGGCACGATTTCAGGGTACCAAGGTGATGGGGTCACCAATCGGTGGTGACATTGATTCCTTGCTGGGGCTACTGGAAGATGTCGACAACCCCAAGTTCAACAACCTGGTTGCCTTGCCCCCGGAACTGGTGCTTTCCAAGGATCAGAAGAAACGTAATGCCCAGGTCGCTTCGTTAGAGAAGATCATTCGCACAGGGAGCTATGAAGCTCGCCGAATTGCGGTGCAAAACCTGGGCCGCAGCCAGGGCATCGACGCGGTTCCGATATTGATTTTTGCCTTGAGTGATCCGGACGAAACAACCATGAAAGCGGCTCGTGATGCACTCCTTTTCATTAGCCGTCGGATTGATTGCTTTTTACTGACTGATAAGTGGACACCGCGAGAGCGTGGTCAAGCCCAGGAGAAGTGGCGCAATTGGTATCGTTCAATTCGGCCAGACGCCAAGTTGGATTGAGCAATTGATAGCAAGAAGAAGTTTCCCAGTAGTTAATGTAGGAACTGACAGTGGCAAGCATTTCACCTGAAAGCAGACGTAAGCATCTCATCGGTGCCGACACGATGACGGTTAGCCAGTACGACCGGGTTTCCGGCATGCTGGTTGCAACACTCATTTTCGTTGGATTTTTCGTCCTGGTGATGTTCTTGATTTGGATGCCCCACATCCTCGACATCCGAGAGCAGGCAGTGAAGGTCACGATGATCGAACCGTTTGGCCGTGGTGAGGCTGCTGAAGGCTATGAACGGGACATCGAAGAGCCCGGGCTGGAGGAGATTGAGGAGTTTACCGAACCACGGATCGAGGAGACGTTCGAAGCGGTCACCGATACGATTACCAACAATGCCGCCTCCCTGATGGCGCTTGATACGGGGGCGACTTCCAGTAGTCACGGCAGCGGCATGGGGGACAGTCGCGGTGCCGGCCCCGGTGGTGAGGGAGATGGTAACGTGGTTCCCCGCGTGGAACGCTGGAGAATCAGTCTCAAGGCTGCCAATATCAACGCCTTCGCCTCGCAACTGGATTTCTTCAAGATTGAAATTGGTGCCTTAGGTGGCGGTATTTCGACGGTTGATTATGCCTCCGGCTTAAGTGGTTCAATCAAGAAACGAAGAGTCAGTGGTGGTGGTAATGAAAAACGTCTGTTTTTTCACCCCGAAGAGAAGATCTCAGAAGTGTGGACCCGGCAACTGTTGGAAAAAGCAGGATTCCCGGTTAACGGGCGTGTGATTCTGCACTTTTATCCGAAAACAGCGGAAGCGCAACTGGCCACTGCAGAAAATAGCTACTTGCAGAAAGCAGGAAAGAATTTGCAGGAAGTCCGTCGTACCTATTTCGCAGTTCGCGGCCAGGGTGGCGGGTTTCAGTTTTTCGTGGTGCAGCAAGAGTATCGTACTGTGTTTAAGTAGGCGGATGGTCTGAGCCCGCAGTCATGATGTGGAGAATTTAAATCGAGTAACCTTTTTCGGTCATCGAGATGTTGCCGCCAATTTTGGCGGGCTGGCAGATGGCCTTCACCTTTAACGTTGGATTAAGTGAATAGCATGCCTCAAGAAGCTGGAATGACGGTGTTTGATATCGCGGGTATCGTGCTTTATTCCCTGCTAGGGATAACCGCCTTTTGGGGTGGCTTGTGCGTGATCGTGGTGTGGATGCGGGTGGGCCAAAAGCGTTTTCGGAGCGAGAGTGAGCAGGATGCGTTCCTGGATGCTCTCGAAAAACCTCTGAGTGAAAAAGATTTTGACGCGATTTCAGATGCCTGCCAGGCAGATCGTCGAGCGATGCCCCAGCTGATTTACCTGGCGGTTGTCAATCGCAGGATCGGTTACAGTAAAGTTCGTCAGCTGGTGCTGGATCGGTTCCAGCGGGATGTGCTGGCCGACCTGGAGCATCGCTTGAGCTATGTTAACACGGTAATCAAGAGCGCGCCGATGCTCGGGCTGCTCGGTACGGTGGTTGGTATGATCGGTGCCTTTGCCACCCTTTCGAGCGAGGGTGCGGGTGATCCGACGGCCTTGGCCGGTAATATTGCGACCGCCCTCTATACGACAGCTTGCGGGCTGGCCATCGCTATTCCGCTGGTCATGTGCACGGCCAATATCAACGTGCGGATTCGTAAGATGGAAGACCTGGTGGGAACCGGTATGACACGGTTTCTCGACACCTTTCGCTCTGCTTTGGGAAATTCGAAAAGTACGGAGAAGTAATTAATGGCGACAGATTCGCTACCAGTGGAAGAACAGGATGATTATGTTGCCGAGCCAGTGTTGCGGCTAGGCAGGCCTAATCGTGACGATGATGTCGAGATGGACATCACGCCCATGATTGACGTGACA
>CAZXJC010000583.1:0-4166 GCA_964640885.1 uncultured Pirellulaceae bacterium
ACTCACAACCTTACCAACGCGGTTGTAGGCCAGGACTATGAAAAGGCGACTGAAATTCCAGAGCCACACGCGAGTATTGACGATCGTACCTTCATGGGCTTTCGGCGCGCCAATGGCAAGGCTGGTACGCGCAACTATATCGCAGTGATTTCTACCGTAAACTGTTCGGCTTCAGTCAGTAAGTACGTGGCGAAACGTTTTGACGAGTCAGCGCTTCAGGACTATCCGAACATTGATGGTGTAGTGGCACTGACTCATGGGTTTGGTTGTGGCATTGAATTTGGTGGTTTAAAGCACCGGATGCTTAACCGAGTAATGGGCGGCATGGCAAAACATCCTAACGTTGGTGCTTTCCTGTTGATTGGCCTGGGATGTGAACAAACGTCGCTGGATTATTTGTTGGAGGAACAACGGCTGGTGCAGATTGATGGGATTGGATCACCGCAAGAGGGACCACCTGTTTTTACGATCCAGGAGACGGGAGGAACTGTTAAGACAGTGGAGGCAGGTGTTCGTGCCCTGTCCGAATTATTGCCACGAGCAAATGAGTCGCAGCGTGAGCCAATCCCTGCCAGTGAACTCGTGGTCGGTCTCGAATGTGGTGGATCAGACGGTTATTCAGGGATCACTGCTAATCCTGCTTTGGGAGTTGCTAGTGATCGAGTTATTGCCTGCGGGGGAACGGCGATTCTCTCGGAAACAACAGAGATTTACGGTGCCGAGCATCTCCTGACGCGTCGCGCGCGGAGTGTCGAAGTTGCCGATAAACTGCTGGAACAAATCGAATGGTGGAAATGGTACGCCAACACGTTCGACACGGTGCTGGATAGTAATCCGACTGTTGGTAACAAGCAGGGAGGACTGACTACGATTGCCGAGAAATCGTTAGGGGCTGTTGCTAAGGCAGGTTCGACCACCTTCCAGGAGTTTTATCAGTATGCCGAACCGGTTACAGAAAAAGGCTTTGTGATCATGGACACACCAGGATTTGATCCTCCGAGTGTTACGGGGATGGTTGCTGGTGGAGCTAATGTAGTGGTCTTTACTACTGGCCGCGGTAGCTGTTTTGGTTGCAAACCGACACCGTCGATTAAAGTCATGTCCAATACGCCTACCTATGAGCGTCTGGAAGATGATATGGACGTGAATGCTGGTACAGTTCTAAGCGGAAAATCGGTAACGGAAGTTGGCGAAGAAATTTTCGAGGAAATCCTGGCGGTGGCCAGCGGAAAGAAGACCAAGAGTGAGGCCCATGGTATTGGTGACGAGGAATTTGTTCCTTGGACTGTGGGACCGGATCTCTAGATGGACCTTGCGTAACGGATCGATACGCTTCATTGTCTAAGCCAGTGTTCTCGTTGAGGAGACCAGCGATTCTCAATCCCGAAGGCTACCTGGATTTGATTTCTGGCCGTCGACGTGGCTGGTTAGCCACCCTGCAACGGTCTTTATTGCAACTGGGGACAGTTCCCTATGCGACGGTGATTACTGGTCGTAATTGGCTATTCGACCGGCATATGAAAAGGTCCCATAGGGTTTCAGTGCCGGAGATCAGAGAAGGCAATATCACGGCTGGTGGGACGGGTAAGACGCCGATGGTTTCGTGGCTGGCCCAGTGGCTGATCGAACAGGATTTACGAGTCACGTTGATTAGTCGTGGTTATGGTTCCGACGCGGATAAACCCAATGATGAAGCGTAGGAACTAGAACAGCGACTTCCTGGCGTGCCACACGTGCTGAATCCTAATCGAATTAAAGCAGCTCGCCGGGCAGTTGAGGAACTGAAATCGCAAATCATCGTACTGGATGATGGCTTCCAACATCGTCGCATTGCCAGGGATTTAGATCTGGTGCTGGTTGATGCTACCAACCCGTTTGGTTATGGACACCTGTTGCCACGAGGAACATTACGTGAGCCGATCGCTGCCTTGCGACGTGCAGATATGATTGCGGTGACCCGGGTTGACCTGGTCCAACAAGATGTCCTTGAAAAACTTGAGAGCCAGTTAGCTGCTTATGCTCCCGAGGTGCCACGGTTTCGAGTGGCCTATCAGCCACAGTACTTGCTCAATGCTTCTCAACAGCAGATGGGGTTGAGCGATCTGGCTGGTCGCTCGGTAGCAGCTTTTTGTGGCGTGGGAAATCCGCAAGCGTTTCGACAGACATTGGAAAGTTGTCAGTGCGAGGTGGTCGATTTTCGTGCCTTTCCCGACCACCATCCTTTTGGGCCGGAGGATATCGAGTCCTTGAACCGCTGGCTGCGACATCTACATGGGATTGATGCCGTGATCTGCACGCACAAAGATCTTGTTAAGATCAGCCACGATCAGCTGGAGGGAATTCCCTTGTCGGCGCTGACTGTTCAGCTGGCGATCACCAGTGGCCAGCCTGCCCTGGAGGAGCGGCTCAAAAAGCTGATTGCTGACGTGCCCGTACAGGAAAAGGATGAGTCGGCCGCTGAGCTATAACTTCAAACGCTTGAAGACCTGTTCTGGAAGCCAGCGAATAATGCACATGATCCACCACCATTTCCAGGGTGTGTAAAGGACATTTTTCTGTCTTCGCAAGGCACGGTCAATGTCTCGGCCGATTCGTTGCGGTGAACTGACGAGAAAGGAATCGGGGTTTACCAGTCCATCGGTCATCGGTGTATCCACGAGACCAGGCTTGATCGTTAAGACGTGGACACCCTTACGATAGAGTCGGTTTCGCAGCCCTTGCAGATAAGCACTCAAAGCAGCCTTGGTGCAACCGTACAAGTAGTTACTTTGTCGTCCCCGGTCGCCCGCTACTGATGAAATCGCTGCCAGGTAGCCAGCTTGCTGCTGAACAAAATACTCGGCCAGCAGGTTCATCAGTGAGACCACCGAGGTGAAGTAGGTTTGTATCATCTGGTCGGTAAGGGCCCAGTCTGTTTGGGCCTGCTGCTGATCGTGCATGCTGCCGTAACAGATGACAACTCCACTCAAAGGTTCTGCAAAAAGGCCCAGGCAGCGGTCTACAAAGTTTGCATGTTCCGCGAAGTTCAGGGCATCAATGAGTTCAATGTAGACAGTGCTCTGGTAGCGAATTCGCAAGTCCGTAGCAATCGATTCTAATTCGTCCGCATTACGTCCAGCCAGCACCAGGTGACAGCCTCGCTGGCACAGTTTTCGTGCCAGCTCCTGTGCAATAGCTGAAGATGCACCGACTAACAGGATTCTTTCACTCATCAGCGACGCGACCCTGGTAGTTAAAGAACTAAGGATGACCGGCAGCAAAAGGTCGCGAAGTTTAGTCCAGCGGTGATGGTGCGGTCAACATCGGTTCCTGCAGCTCATGCCAGCAGCAACAGGTGAAAAAGCAAGGCAGCGCACTAATCGGGACTAACTGCTATTGGCTGGCGGGAATTTTTCCCGTCCTGACCAGGGTTTCCACCACTTGGTCTGCCAGCAGATCAGCAGAAGTGGTGCCGGCATCAAGATGAAGTTCCGGTGATTGGGGTGGTTCGTAAGGAGCGTCAATCCCTGTCATGCCAGCCAGTTCCCCGGCCCGGGCTCGTTGATAGAGCCCTTTCGGGTCGCGGTTTTCACAGACTTCCAATGGGGTGTCGACGAAAACCTCGATGAAATCATTTTCTCGCAAGGTCGCTTGAACGAGCTTGCGGACGGCGTCCCGATCACGCCGGTAGGGACTGACGAACGCGACCAGCGTTACCAGGCCAGCGGAGGCGAAGAGCTGGGCCACGGCTCCGACGCGTCGAATGTTTTCCTGGCGGTCTTCTGCCGCGAACCCCTTACCGAACCGATCGGGATTAGCAGAACCGGTTTCTCGTAGCATCTCGGCGGTTGCATTGAGGCCGTGACGAATATTGTCACCATCGAGCAGGTAACTGTGTAGTCCCCGAGCAGAGAGCTTCTGGTCGACAAGATTAGCAATGGTGCTTTTACCGCTGCCACTCAAGCCGGTGAGCCAAACGACGCAACCGTGGTGTCCGGTTAACCGTTCTCGCTCCTCCCGAGGTACGACTGAATCGTGCCAGGTGACTGCAGGTTTTTCTGTCATGGTATCACGGTGCTCATCATCTCTAGGATTGAGTCGGTTTAGTCGCTAAGGACGGCCAACTTGCAGAGGTGAGCAGACATCTCTGGCTGGGGACATCTCCAAATTAGGAAAAACAGCGCTTC
>CAZXJC010000584.1:0-4510 GCA_964640885.1 uncultured Pirellulaceae bacterium
TTACAATCGTGGTCCCGATGGGAGCGCAGCCTACCTCGGCGAACTCATCCCCGACGATCAGTGGCAAGAGATGAAAGCGGCCGCCTCTCGCAACGTCAGGACCGCCGAGATCACCAAGAAGCCCGGCGTCTCCAGGGTCGCATTCTTCAGCAATCATCGCAAGACGATTCGCTACCGAGGCAGACCACTGCCCACCTACATCTCAAGTCCCTACACGCGGGTCGAATTGGGAAAACCGTAGGGGGCAGGAAGATCTCGACAAAAACAGGCAATTATGGGAAAAATAGGCCAACTTTTCGCCCACCTTCCTAGAGCCGACTAGAACTTCCCCATGAAACAACTTCGTTCCAGTTTCTCCTTCGTTACGTTTTTCCTGTCCTCCTGTCTCTTGGTGATTACTTCCCAGGCAGCTGATGGCGTCGTTACCGGTTACGACTCTGCTAACGGACGCGGCTTGCTGGGAGAACTCAAGTGCGCTGCCTGCCATGATCCGGGAGCCGCAGCCAGCCTCCTTTCAAAAAAAGAGGCCCCCAATCTGTCGAAGGTCGGTAGCCGAGTGACGCCCCAATACCTGCGCGCTTACCTGGCCAATCCGCATACCGTGAAGGCAGGCACACCGATGCCGCACATGATTCACGCCTTACCGAAGGGCCAGCAAGCTGCCGCGGTCGAGGCACTAACCCATTACCTCGTCTCTCGAGGCAAGTCTCTTGATCAGCGCGAATCGGGCGCCTCGATGGGTGAAATCGCGAGCGGCCGTGAACTGTATCACACGATTGGGTGCGTGGCCTGTCACCAACCGTTCGATGGCCCGCCCAAGCACAAAATTGACCCGGCCGCGGCAGCCCGCCGCAGTAACGAGGAAGATGCAGCAGCGCTCAAGAAGACGGCCGCCGACCGACCGCACATTCCGCTGCCACCATTGGCCATGAAAACCACGGTCGACGCCTTGGCGGAGTTTCTGCAAAACCCACTGGCAGTTCGCCCGTCAGGCCGCATGCCATCGCTTTCACTGAAACCTTCTGAAAGCAGGGGACTGGCCGCCTACCTGTTACGTGAACAGTACACAGAGGACCAGACTGCTCCTGCCAGTGGTATTGGCTTCGTCTTCTATGAGGGAGGATTCCCCAAGGTCGCGGACATGCTCAAGGGAACCCCTAAGTTCGAGGCCCTCATGCCAGACCTGGATCTTCGCAAAGCATTGACCAAGGTACCTACCGCCAACAAGAAACCGCCGGGGACTAATTTCAGTGTCCGTTTCCATGGTTTGATCGTGATCCCGGCCGATGGGGAATACAAGTTCGCCACGCGTGCCGATGACGGTTGCGTCCTCTCGATCGACGGCAAAGTAGTCGTCAACAATGATGGCATTCACCCGCCCCAGAACCGGGAAGGAAAAGTCACCCTCACGAAAGGACGCCACTCTCTCGAGGTTCTCTTCAGCCAGTCCGGCGGCGGCTATGAGATGTTCGTTACCTGGCAACCACCGGGTGCCCCGAAACTTGCCCCCATTCCCTCTGGTCTGCTACTGAACGAAGCAGCAGCCATGATCCCGAAGGGCATCGTCGACTTCAAACTGGATCCAGCTCAGGTCGAGCAAGGACGAAAGCTTTTTGGAACGCTCCAGTGTGCCAGCTGTCACCAAACCGGGGACAAATTCACGGTCGCTGGCGCCACATCAACCCTTTTAAAAGCCAATCTTGCTCGACGAGACAGTTGCCTTTCAGCCAGTCCGGCCGACGGGCTGCCCCGTTACAGCCTCAGCGACCAGCAGCGGACCGCCCTCCGAGGCGCGCTGACTGCGGTGCAGCAAAACAAACTTCCCAACAAGCCTGCTGATCAAATTCATTTGGCCATGACCACCATGAACTGCTATGCCTGCCATCAACGCGGCAAGCAGGGGGGGCCCGGCATCGCCAAGTCTGATTACTTTGTCTACGACAAGCTCGTCGACCTGGGAGACGAGGGCCGACTGGCACCTCCGCTGCACGAAGTCGGCGCCAAGCTTACCCATAAAGGTTTTGAGGACATGCTGATACGAGACCAGAAATATCGCACCTACATGGCAACACGCATGCCGAAGTTCGGTCCCAATAACGTTCTGCCACTGGTCGCCCAGTTCGAGAAGGCCGATGCCGGGAAAACTCCGACTCACCAACCAACATTTTCGCCACGAATGGTCGATGAAGGCCGTTTCCTGTTGGGAAAAACAGCACTCTCTTGCATTAACTGTCATACCTGGGGACCACATCGGTTGCCGGGCGCCGAGGGGATGGACCTGCAGGTTACCACCTCACGACTACAAGCCGGCTGGTTCCAATCCTGGCTCAAGCATCCGCAAAAAATGCGTCCTGGCACACGCATGCCAACGGCCTGGCCTCAAGGTAAAACCTTTTTTAAGGACGTGGCCGGTGGTGACGTCGATCGGCAGATTGATGCCATCTGGGCCTTCCTCTCGGTTGGCAACAAGGGTGGCTTCCCCAAGGGACTCGCTCCCAACGGTGGCAACATGCTCGAGCCAAGCGATGAAACGATCGTTTTCAGAACCTTCTTGAACCAGGTTAGTGCCCATGCCATCCTGGTCGGTTTTCGCCAACGAACCCATATGGCTTTTGACGCCAACCGGATTCGTTCGTCACTAGCCTGGACCGGACAGTTTGTTGAAACCCGGCATGCCTGGGACGGTCGAGCCGGGCAATATGCCCAGATACCGAGTAACGATGTCATCAAGCTGCCCGAGGGTCCCGCTTTCAGTCAATTGGCCAGTCAAACAACCCCCTGGCCCAAGGACAAGCCCAAGGAACGGATCGGCTCTAAACGGACACCCGACGGCTGGCAGTTCCGTGGCTACCGCCTCGACAAAGAGCGCAATCCAACGTTCTTGTACAACATCAACTCGATCAAGGTTGAAGAAACACCTTCCACCGCCTTCCTGCAGGAAACGGCCCTCTTAAAACGGACCTTTTCTCTGCAAACCGACGACCCGGTCAGCAGCTTTTACTTCCTGGCCGCTGACGGCAAGAAGATCGTCGCCGAGGATGGTGTCTACGTGGTCGATGATCGTGTCCGCTACAAATTCACCGGATCACTTTCCGGAAAACCGTTTATCCGCGAGATCGCGGGACAGCAACAATTACTGTTGCCGATCGACTTCGCAAAAAAGAAGAACCGACACGTCGCTGAATTTAGCGTCGAAATGAATTGGTAAACCTGGCGAACTGCCTCCTGGAGATTCTTGATGCGCGCAACTAAGTTACTTGCCACCCTGACCCTGTCGTTGGCCCTGGTATCGACGCTGGCAATCGCCCAGCAGCCGAAAACACCGACCGAAAATGCCTACTACCGCATGGTCACCTTTCCCTTGCCCGATGGATTGGTGCTGGAGTTGAGCGGACTCGGTTGGCTCGACAAGGAGCAGACTCGCCTGATTGCCTGCACGCGTCGCGGAGAACTGTGGCTGATCGAGAATCCCTACTCCGATCAACCAGCGCTCACAGGGCAAAAGATCAACGTCACCGATGCCGCTGGCAAGACGAGCCAAGTCACAGCGACTGAGAAACAGATTGTCACTTACAAGCAAATGCTTTTTGGCCTCCACGAGCCACTCGGCATCCTGGTCAATCCGGGCCACGGATTCCCCAATGGCATTTACCTGGCCCAGCGAACCGAGTTGACACGACTGGAAGATACCGACGGGGACGACCGGATCGACGTCGTCGAAACGTTCTGCAACAGCTGGGAGATCAACGGCAATTACCACGAATACTCCTTTGGTCCCAAGCTCGGTAAAGACGGCAACCTTTGGATCAACCTAAACCGCCCCTTTGGCGGAGGCCAGGAAGCACAGGGGTATTGGCGAGGCTGGTCGATCAAGGTCGACAATAAGGGATCAATGCATCCGGTGTGCCCAGGCCTTCGTTCACCTGCGTGACTGGGAAAAAGCCTCGACGGCGAAATGTTCTTCACAGACAACCAGGGTGACCATGTTGCCTCTGGAAAAATGGCTCACCTGAAACCGGGTGTGTTTCATGGCCAGCCTACCGGGCTGGAATCACTCGACCATCCGCTGGCCAATTTCAAACTACCCTTTGCCGACTATCCCAAGCGGGGTATGAAATGGGGCGAAGCGGTGAAGGCGAATCCCAAGCTAATCGCGCCAGCCCTGTGGTTTCCCTATCCGCACATGGGAAAATCGCAGACCGACATCTTGCATGACAACACCGGCGGCAAGTTCGGCCCTTTTGCTGGTCAAACCTTCGTCGGCGACCTTTCCAATGCCCTGGTAATGCGGGTCTTCATGGAAAAGGTAGACGGTGAATACCAGGGAGCCTGTTTTCATTTTCGACGTAATTTCACTCCACCCATCTTGCGGATGGCCTGGGGCAAAGGCGGAACCATGTTTGCCGGCGGCAGCAGTCGCGGCTGGGGAGGCGGCAGAGCTCCCTACGGGTTATCACGCCTCAACTGGACTGGACCGGTACCATTTGAAATCGCCGAGATGCGGGACCGC
>CAZXJC010000585.1:0-4012 GCA_964640885.1 uncultured Pirellulaceae bacterium
GTCAGGGCTGGCAACAGCAAGCATACCGGGCAGGTCGTGATAGCGGGCTCCTCCGGGCAGGAAAAAAGGACTGTGCAAATCTGTTACCTGGGCGAACCGGAACTGTTGAGTATCGACGGCCAGGTGATCGATAGCGTCGCGAGCCTGGGCACGTGCAGCGACAGCCAGGGGGCCTGTTTGATCGAGTGCGATCAGGCTTAGAGATTTGGGTGTGTAGTCGTGATTTTGAACGAATGTGACGAGCGACAGGATGTCATGAACGCGGCGGGCAAACAGTGTAGAGTTGTAGCCGAATGAATAGGCTGCTGCTTCACGAGGATTTTTTACTCGACGGGTGTTTGCAAGGGGTTTTCCATCTTTCAGGAATTCGCCCTGGTTAAGTAAGTCAATGCCGACCACACAGAGCTCTTGATCAAGCAATTGCTGGACATGCGAGCTTGGCGATCCGTTAGCCTGAAACAGGCCGGCTTTACCCTGCTCAGAAAGCCATATTGTAATATGGCCATTCCATTGTTTTGGGTAGAGAAAACAGACCGGTAATTTTCCGCCGTTTTGTCGCGTATTGAGCCAACCGGCCATTTCCAGATGTTCCTCTTTTTCTTCTTTATGAAGCTGGTCATATTCGACGCCAGAAGCTTCGGGCAGTCCCTGTCCGACAACGGTATCGATCCCACTGCCGACTACCTGCTTGTATTGACTCAAGGAGGCTTCGTCGGTGGGGATTAGTTTGTCCAGCTGTTCTTGGGTGTCCCGGTGCCAGGCTTGCAGCAGGTTTCTTTCATAGTCTGCGTTGGTGGTTGGCTTGGGGTGTTTTTTATCCCAGACGGTAAGGTCAGCACTGGATAGCAGTGGGAAATCACGTTCCGGGGGTACTTCTTTGAAGCCCAATTTCAAGTGCTGGTTGAACCAGCGGTACATAGCCTGTCTGCTGACCTGGTTGTAGTTGTGTCCAAATTCGGTTCGAGAAAGGAGCATCACCTGATCGGCAGCGCCGAGCATCTTGTAGTGTGCCTGCAGCTCTGGAAATCCCTTGGTGGTCATTTCCTTCGTCCAGTCGTTAGCTGCTGTCAGGCCAAGCGGTTTCGGTGCAAAGAGAGCAGCAATTTCTACGTTGCCAGTTCCCACTCGGAGGCAGCAAGCGTTCTCACAGGTGCAGCCACCTTGCATGGCGGTCGACACCATTACGGCTGGGAATGCGGCGGCTGTTCGAGGGTCAACGGCTGCCAGCATGAAGGTTTGTGTGCCACCCCCACTGGCTCCGGTAACGGCGATACGTTCCTTATCTACATCCGGGAGAGTTTCCAGAAAATCGATGGCTCGAATAGAATTGATCGTTTGCAGGCCCATTACGGATTGCAGATGCGACTCGGCTTGCGGACTAAATAGCCCCCAGCGCTGGGGATGGTTCATTTCAGGGCGTTGCTTGGCAAACCGATGAGCCAGTTCAAAAGAGATTTGAACGCTGTCTGCATAGCCGATCATGTCGTAGTGAAAGACGACACAGCCGAGGCGGGCCAAATGAACGCAGCGAGCTTGCAAGGCACTACGTCCTCCCTGTTTGAATTGCTCTGCTCCTTCCTCGATTTGTTTTGTAACACTACTGACACCAGCGTCGTGGAATCGACCGTTGCTCCAGTGTCCATGGGGGCACAATACAGCTGCTCGCCGGCCGGGCTTGTTGATTGGGCGATAGAGGCTCCCCGTCACATAAAAGCCGGGCAAGCTCTCGAAGTAAACTTTCTCCAGGGTGTAATCGTCAAAGCGACGACGGCCGTGAATCACGGCCTTCAGCGCTGTCTTAGTAGGCATCGGCCAGATGCCCTGGGAGACCAGCAAGCGTTGTTGGACTTGGACACGACGTCGTTGCCAAGCTTGTTCCGTCTCCGGGTTCTGGAACGGAAAGTAGCCGTCGAGGTCTTTCAGTGGGGAGACTCGTTTGTCGGCAGGCACAGTTCCTGGCTTGAGGAGTCGTGGGCCTTGACCAAGCACCGATTGCAGGCAGAGCAGACAGCCTAGAAAACTGAGTGTAATGACCTGAGTTGTTTTCGTAGCAAAGCGAGGCATAGCTCGGTCCCTTCTGGATAAATGCTTAGGTGCGTTTGTTGCCGATCAGTCGCTGACTGGTCGTTAGTTTACTTTTAGCGGAGTTTTTTGAACACCAGTTGAAACGCATCAGGATCGATTTATGAGGTGCGGTAGAAGGTGATGATAAAAAAAACCACCCCGTTGAACCAACGGGGTGGTTTTGAAGTCACTGTTGACGCTAACAGCAGTTGCGCTGTTAGACGCCCTTGCCCTTAGGGCTGAAACCCTGTGGGCTGGCCGTCTCGGCGATCTCCGAGTCGCTGATACGTCATGTAGTCAATCGTCTCGGGTAGGAGCTGAACCGAACCGTCTGCGAAGACGACCTGGGCTCCACCTTTGTGCTTGGACTTGAAACCAATCGACGATTGCCAGTTGGAATAATGTCCACAGTTTCCAGGACCGGGATGACCTGGTTCACCAATGCCCCGTGTTGGGTAATTGATAGGAGCAGGAGTACCGGCGTAAACCGAGTTGTAACGGAACCAGCCGCCAGCGTGGTGACCGGAACGGTTTGGCAACATTTCTCCGATGGCGATAACTTGTGAAGTTCCATCGGTGATGTCACGTAATCTGGCAGCCCAGGGGCCACGGCAGAAAAGACCTGAATTCCGATAGGCACGGGAGTCATTGCCAAAGTTGGCTGGACCGGTACCAAACACGTTGCCTGGATAGTCATTGCACCAGTTTGACCGTGAAGCAAAGCGTTGTGATCCGTAAGAGACCGCGTAGCAGTGAATCGCTCGATCTCGTAGCGGGTTCGCACCTGTTAAGTGAGCATCAACATCTGCTGACGGGCAGAGATAGGACGGAATCGAAACAGCCCGTACCAACGTCTGTGGGTTAGTAGTCAGATCCGCCACAGCACTATTGTAGGGGCATATCTGGGGAGTTCCCGCAACCTCCATATTAATCTTCGAATATATGGGTTCTTGTTCCATGAAAGGTAACAGTCGGACGAATTCACTGCCGCGGGCAGTCCTGGTCCATGTGTGACCGTTTCTGGATTGGCGAGTCCAATAGTACAAACCCTTGATTGGAAAGCGTTTGTGGGTGTCGTGGTAATTGTGCAGCGCAATGCCAAGTTGCTTGAGGTTATTGCCACATGACATCTTTCGGGCAGCTTCACGTGCTGCCTGAACTGCCGGCAATAGTAACGCAACCAAAATTCCAATGATCGCAATCACCACCAGCAGTTCGACCAGCGTAAAGCCAGTCTTCTTGCAGGGCTTAGAATTTTTCATCGATCAACAACTCCTTCACGGAAGAGAAAAATTAATAATGCCTATTTTGGCTTTCTGAACAGATAGCCGACCCTTTTAGAGTAACGTTTGAAAGAACTGATGGGAAGTCTTTTTACAATGAGAATTCGGGCCTCTCAAGCTCTTTGAATCGTGTGTTTAGCAGTAAAAGCAAGTTTCTTAGCGTAACTTGGCAAGAATAAAAAAACCGCTGCAACGCCCGACTGGACGCTGCAGCGGTTAATACGCTACTTAAGTAAGCAACCGTAGGTTGCCAAAACCATTGGTTATGGTGAGAAACCATTGCCAACGGGTTGGCCATCTCGACGATCACCAAGTCGCTGATAAGTCAGGTAGTCGATTGTCTCTGGTAAGAGATGAACCGAACCATCGGCGAACACAAATTGTGCCCCACCTTTGTGGTTTGACTTAAAGGCTTGACTCGTTTGCCAGTTGGCATAGTGAGTGCAAGAGGCTGGCCCTGCATGCCCAGGGTCACCAATACCGAGGATCGGATAATTGATGGGGCCCGTGGTAGCAGTCCACAGCGAATTAAAGTGCATCCAACCATTGCGTTGATGATCCCCACAGTTGGGAAGAATCTCGCCCATGGCGATGACTTGTGCCGTTCCATCGGTGATGTCACGGATCTTGGCAGCCCAGTGACCACGAGCGAAAACACCCGAGAT
>CAZXJC010000586.1:0-7668 GCA_964640885.1 uncultured Pirellulaceae bacterium
CAGCCAAAGACGGAAGAACCCGGCCTGGAACTAGCTCGCTTTCTAGAATCAGAGAACATCACAGATATCCAAGTCCTGGTAGTAACGGGCGACGGTTGCCACCTGACTGGAGCGATGATTAGTTCAGCAACTAGCCTGGCCTCGGATGGCCAGTCCACCATTGACATTCACTTTACCCCGTCTGGGACTGCCGAATTGACTAAATTGACCGCCAAACACAAACCGAGCCCTGATCGAAGACACTACTGTAAGATGGCTATAATCTTGGACGATCAGATCCTGACCGCACCCCGTATCATGGAAGAAGTACGCAGCAAACGGGTCTTGATTACCGGAAGTTTTAACGAGGCAGAAGTGGAAGAAATTGCCACGCTTTTACGTAGCGGCTCCCTTCCTAAAGGCCTCCGTCTGATATTCCTCATACAGCTACTTGTGCCGAGCTTGCAACCCTAATACTGGCTACTGGTGGGGCCTGTTCAGCTAAACACCCGTTGCTATCAGCTCCCCCTTGGGAGAAGATAGCTGTTTCACCACAATCATTAACTCGCGATTCCTACAGGTACCAGCTAGTGCTCAGAAATCTTCCTCGGCAACTCGTTCTTCTCGGCCTCTTGGCTGCTCTTTTCTCCTTCTGGACGCCGCTCGCAATAGCCCAGGAGCAACCGGCAACCGCAAAAACACAGCAATCACCTTTTCCCGTTTCCGATAACAGCGTCGCCCGCTATACCGCCTACCGCACTCTCGACAAGATCACCATCGACGGTCGCCTGGACGAAGCAACCTGGCAAAAGGCCCCTAAATCTCCCCGCTTCGTCGATCTTATCTCCGGGAAACGCACCATTCATGACACCCGCGCCGCGGTCTCCTGGGATGATACGAATATGTATGTCGCTTTCTGGGTCGAAGAGCCGTTTGTTGAGGCTACGCTCAAGAAACGGGACAGTCCTATTTACAACAACAACGATGTCGAGTGTTTTATCGCCGGAAAAGATTCCTATTATGAATTCGAGATCAACTCGTTCGGAACAATATACGAGGGTTTCTTTATCTGGCAAAAGTCCTATGTCAGTGGCGGTTTTTCCCAAGCGGACGAATTCCAACTGACCAATCCAGGCGCCCAACCGTTCAATGGAGTTGGCTTCAGAAATCACCCCCGGGGAAAACGATATGCCTTCCTCAAGTGGGACTTCCCGGGAGCTCAAACAGCAGTCCACATCAACGGCACCATTAACCAGAACAATGACCGTGACCGTGGCTGGACGGCTGAACTAGCCTTTCCCTGGCAGGGAATGAAATGGCTGGCCAAAGCTGACGGTCGCTCTTTGCCTCCGAAGGACGGTGATCGCTGGCGGATCGACTTCTCTCGGTTTAACCAGTACAAGGCTGCCAGCCCTGCCAAGGACTCTGGCGGTTGGGCCTGGAGCCATCACGGGGTATGGGATTCTCATATCCCGGAGGCATTTCCCTACGTGACCTTTGCGAAAAAACCCTCTCCCCGCCGGTAATTGATAGCATTTCCAGCAATCAAAACCACCCGTTAGAGTGGTTTTTGATCGTGCTGCACTTCAGGCTACGCAAGCGCCGGTTCTACCTCCTGAACATCGTTCTATCCCCTTTCGAATCGGTACTTTAGCGACTGAAGTACTTTAAAACCGATTCCTGGGAAGCCGAGAGCGACTGCAAGAAACACCTGTTTTCAGCCGTTTCTTGCGTCAGAACTGAAGGGCCTCTGCCGGTTTTGCCGAATCTTCCGAATAAGGTCTTAGCTGAGAGTGTCCTTTTCATGGGGTTGCCAACTGCTAGACACGGTCGGTGCCTCATCATCCTGACAGGAGAAATAAAATGAACGGTCTTAAAATGATGTCGAATATGAAAGTGTGGATTCGTCACCTTACAGAAATCGGTGTTTTCCTCGTAGCCTTGAGCATCGTCGCTGAAATCCTTTTCGGCGAAGTTGTGCCTTTCCTGAGTGCTGGTGTCTTCGGTAACTTCACTGCCATGATCAGCGGATTGGGCGAAGAAGGCCTGGGCGGGTTGGTTGCTCTGGGAATCGTCGCGTATGTTTTCGCGAAGAGTTCCGAGACTGCAAAATCGTAACACGGCTTTGACGCAGAAGCGTCAAAGATAAGTTACACGAGTAGGGGCCGTTCAAATACTTTTGAGCGGCCCCTATTTTATTGCCTGCTGAGCAACAATCTTCTCTTCTTCTACTCAGCACCAGCAGTTAAGCGACATTGGCCCTGCGAACCCGCCTGGCGAGCAGACAAAAATGCCAACTTCTTCGCTTCGCTTTGTTGCAACCGCTTACTGATCGGTAATAATGAGGGCCTCGCCGAAGCAATCACATCTACTTAGCGGCCTATTCGTTTCAAGGAGTTTACGATGTTCAAGAAAATCAGCCTGGTAAGTTTTTCTCTGTTAGCAGTCTGTCTGCTCTCCGTTCCGGCCCTGGCACTAGACCTGACAGCAGGATTAAAGAGTGGCAACCTCGAGTTGACTTCAGCAGGTCCAATCAGTTTTGGTCCCCAGGGAATTCTGTTCGTGGGTGACACCAAGGCAGCCCAGGTTTGTGCGATCGAAACTGGCGACACCAAGGGCAACCCGGAAAAGGCCATGATTCGCGTTAAAGGGCTCAACCAGGTGATCGCTGGTTTACTCGGCACTGCTGCCAGTGACATTTTGATCAACGACATGGCAGTCAATCCAGCCAGTGGCAACACCTATGTTTCCGCTTCTTCAAGTCGCGGACCAGATGCGAAGCCTGTTTTGCTCCGCGTCAGCACGGCTGGAAAGGTCTCGGTCGTGTCGCTCAAGAACGTCAAATTTGGCACGGCCAAACTCCCTAATCCCCCAGCAGCTGGTGGAACGGGGCGTCGCAATCTTCGCAGCCAGTCGATCACTGACCTTGCCTATATCGACGGTCGCGTCATCGTCGCTGGGCTCTCCAACGAAGAATTCGCCTCCACGCTACGTGCCATTCCGTTCCCGTTCCAGGCAGTCGACGGCGGAGCTGGCGTAGAAATTTTCCACGGTGCTCACGGACGATTTGAGACACGTTCCCCTGTCCGCACTTTCACGACCTACAACATCGACAAGCAACCCCATTTACTAGCGGCCTACACGTGTACTCCCCTGGTCAAGTTTCCACTGCAGAAGCTAAAAGCTGGCAGCAAGGTCAAAGGGGTCACCATTGCGGAGTTGGGCAATCGCAATCGCCCACTGGACATGTTTGTCTACACGAAAGGCGGCAAGGATTACATCTTGATGTCCAATAGCTCCCGGGGCGTGATGAAGATCACCACGGACAATATTGGCGACCAGGAAGCGATCACTAAGAAGGTTGAGAGTGGCAAGACGGCCGGACAACAATACGACACGATCGAACGTTTGAAAGGGATCGTCCAACTAGACCGATTGAATTCATCTCACGCGGTAGTTCTCGTCGAGAGCGATGGTGGTTCAGTTGACCTGAGCACTGTCGAATTACCGTAACTAGGGACTGCGACCGCGGGTCGCACCCCAGAGGATTACAGTCGTGTTCAACTTCACGTTTGACTTACTTGGTAGCGTGATACGGGCTAACAGACGCCCGTATCACGCTGTTTTTTTCCATTCGCTGCTCGCTACTACAATCATGTTCTGTGCAGCTCTGGCTCAAGCAGCGGATGAGGGCAAGCAACGCCCGGTCCGCATTATCCGAGCGGGAACCGCGACTGAGGCAAGTTTCGCGATAACTGGCTTAACCGCCAAGCATCTCAAGTCCCTGCGCTCGCTCAAGTGGGATCGCGAAGCATGGAAGAAGCTGTTTGCTGTTTATGTGGTCAGCAAGGCGTCCAGCCCCATTCCTGCCATTTACGGTGATTACACTGTGTTGCCGGATCAGCTTCTCTTTGAACCTGCCTTTCCGCTTAAACCAGGTCTGACTTATCGTGCCACCTTTTTGCCTGCGGCATTGGCAAGCACATTTCCAGATCAACAAAAGCAAGTGCAGCTTTTCTCCTTACCAGGCCCGTCAACCAAACCAACAACAACGGTTACCCAGGTCTATCCCTCTGGGCAACTGCTACCGGAAAACCAGCTGAAATTCTATATCCACTTTTCGCAGCCCATGAGTCGGGGCGACGCTTATCAAAACATTCGCCTGCTCGACGGCAATGGCAAGACCGTTCCGTTTCCTTTCCTTGAACTTGCCGAGGAATTGTGGGAACCCGAGGGTAAACGCTTTACACTTCTCTTTGATCCGGGTCGCATCAAGAGGGGACTCAAGCCTCGTGAAGAGGTCGGCCCGGCGCTCATAACCGGAGGGACCTATACCCTGGTCATTAACCATGCCTGGCGAGACGCCAGTGGCAGACCTCTAAAAACTACCTTCCGTAAGAAGTTTCGGGTCTCTGATCCAGACGACAGGCAGCCGGACCCTCGGGAATGGAAAATCACCGCACCGGCGGCAACCACGAATACGCCACTGCGTGTACTCTTTAGCGAGCCTCTCGATCATGCCATGCTGCAGCGAGTCATGGGAATTGTTAATTCGAACGGGAAACCGGTTGCCGGAAGCGTGACCGTTGACCAGCAGGAGACACGCTGGTCCTTTCAACCAGCCATCGCTTGGCAACCGGGCGGGTATCAACTGCTCGTGAGTAGCGACCTGGAAGATCGAGCTGGCAATAGTATCGGTCGACCATTTGAGGTGGATGTCTTTCGGCAAGTTGAACCGAAAATTACCCGTAAAACCATCCGGTTACCGTTTCTCATTGAACGCTAATAGGGGGTGCCGTTCAGCTCATTCTCTCGGCTTTCTCCCGAGCCGCTGGAACTGCAAACTTTATCCCTAGTCCCGCGAGAAGCGGTTGCATAGAATCCTCTCATAACGGCATCTTAGCCTTGTCGCTTAAGCCGGCGAAAAGGTCTTCTTTTCTATGGGGATGGCTTCTTGAAACTATCCATCGAGATAGCAATCACGTGATTACCAACGATTGGAGAAGAGTATTATGTGCTGTTTTTCGCGACCGATTGATTCTGTCCATGACACCAAGATTTTTGCCCGCGGCCTACCAGGAGCCTCTCAACAAGTGGCCTACAGCATGGGACTCCGCACGCCCTACGATGTGGCGATGATTTTACCCATACCGGTCAAACGCGGCAGCGGTGACAATGCAGTCCGCTTTATCAACCTTAAACGATATCCGGAATTCTTTACTGACCTGGAAAAAGGATTTCCTCTGCCCCGCGGACAACGCCTCCTGGACGAAAGTAGCCTGTCTGCAACCGACAGCAAACAACTCGACGTCGTCAAGGTTGGCAATTTCGAGGCCTCGTTTGTACCGACCGCCAAGGACTTTTCACGACTCGATGAACGGTTTCGACTGCCGATGGAAACCTGGCAAAAACTGCCACGCTATCAAAACTATGGTTTCGTCGTCTTCAAATTCAAGAAGGGATCTCAAAAAGTTCATCCGATGGCTTTCGAATTTCCTCGTGAACATCAAGAACGGATTTTTTTTCCTACCGTTCACATCCACGACGGAACAATCGACAAGGAAGCAGAGTTCGACCACGTGCTATTTTGCCAGCTTCCGGAGGACGATGTCATGATGCTGCGAGGCTGGCGAGAGTCCTATCGGCCAGCTGGGATGTTCATGAACAAGAGGAAATCCAGCGGTCTTATTGATCCCACGGCCCATTGCCATCGCTCGAGTTTGGCCGGTAAACGCCCCAATGAAGACCTCTGGCTCTAAAGTTGGCCTCGGCCAACGCGCTCGCCTTTGCGAAACCTGAAGTCCATCTGGTACAATGGGTTGGTTCACACCTGCCACTAGACTGTCGCGAATCCGCGCAGCTCGCCTGGCAGCGGACCGTTTGGAATTTACCCATGAGATGGCTTTCCCGCTTATTCGGTTACCGAACCCTTCCCGGGCTGTGTCAAAAGAGCCCGGACAGAACACTGCGCGTCCTTTGGCTTGTCCTAGTGGCACTTGCCGGTCCACTCGCCGCCCAAGAGGGTGCAGATGCCACGGTCGATTACACCCGTGAAATTCGCCCGCTGTTGGTCCAACACTGCCTGGCCTGTCATGGGGTAAAGAAGCAGGAATCCGGTTTACGACTAGACGCCGCTCGCTTGGCGATTTCCGGGGGAGACCAGGGGGCTGCTATCATCCCGGGCAAAAGCGCAGACAGCCTGCTCATCAAGGTTCTCCGTGGTGAGGGTGATGTCTCGGCGATGCCCTACGAAAAGCCTCCGCTGGACAAGAAGACCATTGCCTTAATCAGTCGCTGGATTGACCAGGGCGCTAAGTTTCCTGCCGACGAACCGATCGCCCAAAAGGCTCGACGAAAGTCTGAGCACTGGTCGTTTCAACCTATTGAAAGGCCAATTCCTCCGGCCACTCGTAATCAAAGCTGGGTGCGCAATGGCATCGATGCCTTCATCTTGTCGCGATTAGAACGCGAAGGGTTGTCTCCTTCACCGGAAGCTCCGCGGAGCACGCTCATCCGACGACTACATCTCGATTTACTTGGCACGTTGCCGTCAGCTGACGACGTGGAATCCTTTTTGAATGACGACAGCCCCAATGCCTACGAGAGGGTTGTTGACCGCATTCTGGCTTCTCCTCAATATGGCGAACGTTGGGGCCGACATTGGCTGGACATTGCCCGTTACGCAGATTCCGACGGCTTCACCATCGACAGCGCACGAAATATCTGGAAGTATCGGGACTGGGTAATCGATGCGTTCAACCGCGACTTACCATTTGACCGTTTTGCCATTGAACAGACTGCAGGTGACCTGCTGCCGACACCAACGCTCTCGCAACTAGTTGCCCCCGGATTCCACCGCAACACACAGGTCAACCAGGAAGGCGGCACCAATGCTGAGCAGTTCCGTGTCGAGGCAGTTGTCGACCGCGTCAACACGACTGGCGGAGTCTTCTTGGGCCTGACCCTTGGCTGCGCTCAATGCCACACTCACAAGTACGATCCGATTAGCCAACGCGATTTTTATCGCCTCTACGCAATCTTCAACAGCTGTGAAGACAATAATGACGCAAACCGTTCAGCACCGTTGATCTCGGTCCCTACTTCTGACCAGACAAGCCGCCAGGAGCTATTAAAAGAAGAATTGGCTGCTGCCCAAGTGCCTTTGAAAGCCTATGACAAGCAGCTACTTCAACGCCAACGGGCATGGGAAAAACAGGTCGCCATGGGAGCCGATCCCAAGTGGACAACGGTCAGACCGACCCACTGGACAACGGCCGAAGGAGCCGTTTTGACGCGACTGGATGACGACTCTCTGTTCGTCGACTTCACCATCCCTCCCAATGACACCTACACCGTGACTGCGATCGTTCCTGCTGGCAACATCAGTGCCTTTCGCATCGAAGCCTTGACCCACGAAGGCCTGCCGAAGAAGGGTCCGGGAAGAGCTTCCAACGGAAATTTCGTCCTTAGCGAAGTTAACGCCTTTATTTCTCCATTAATGGATCCTGAATCTGCCAAGCAACACGCCACCGACGCGAGGCCGATTGCCTATGCACTGGCCGACCATTCTCAGTCTGGTTATCCCGCATCGCATGCGATTGACGGCAACGAGAGCACTGGCTGTGCGATCATCGTCAAAAGTGGATCTTTGAATGTCGACCGACTAGCCTTCTTTCTGTTTAAAGAAAC
>CAZXJC010000587.1:0-2733 GCA_964640885.1 uncultured Pirellulaceae bacterium
TCCCTTACCTTCCACAACAGATTCACCGTGGTTTCGGATGAGTTGAAGTTTCTCTGCAAAATGATCGTTATTAGTCGTTACAATACCACCTTCGCCTGTTTGAATATGTTTATGACAATTTAAACTAAATACCGTCATATGCGATAATGCTCCAACAAACTTATTCTTATAAATTGCACCAGGTGCCTGTGCGGCATCTTCGATAACAATAAGATTATGTTCCTCAGCGATATCCATAAGTTCATCAATATCAGCTGGATGACCAAACAAATCTGTAACTATAATTGCTTTGGTTCTAGACGTGATTTTCTTTTTCACCTCCACGGGATCTAAACAGAAAATATCATTAAGAATATCCGCAAAAACTGGCACCCCGTTATATGCTATGATTGCTGTCGCAGTGGCAGACATAGAATAAGGAGTCACAATTACTTCATCTCCCGGTCCCACATCAGCTGCTCCCACGGCGGCAACAAGCCCCGAGGTATTTGAGTTAACTGATATAGCGTGTTTTGAGCCAACAAATTCGGACCAATTCCCTTCAAACTCTCTTACTTTCTTACCTCCATAGAAACAAACTGGATCCCAACTACCAAGGAATTGTGAAAGGACACCGCTATCAAGCACTTCAATAGCAGCTTTTTTCTCTTCATGACCTATGAAATTATGCACAGGAAACATTTTCTTCCTTACAGGCTCCCCGCCATTTATCGCAAGCTTTGGCATTCAAATATTCCTCCGGATATCCACTTATTTATAAAGACACCTGTGCCATCAAGTCAAAACGATTTCGGGTTGATGGATAATTTAATTAGCTCTCGTGTGATGACGTCCTTGCCTAGGAATGGATAACTGACATTTGTCAAGTATTAATTTAATCATTAAATTCAAAAGCTACAACACAAATTATATTTATGAGTAATAGCCAAAAATTTATATCGCCTAGCTAGCGGAAAATTTAAACTGTCATGATTTCCAATTATAACTTATACGTGTATTATCAACAGTACAATAAAGCAGCTTTATTTTTGATACAGATAATTGCCGAAATTAATTTTATTTAGTACTACGTTCATCTTCTCATCATCAATTACTTCGAAATACCGCCCATTTTTCACATATTCTGCATTTTTGAAATCATGCAGTGAATTATCAATAATCTTTTTTATTCCACGTACCATCAACTCAAAGCTATGCCTATACACTTTTGTTCTCACATCGTGATATTGGTCTGATTTCTTGAACAGGAGACTTTCCTGAATGAGAACAGGCCCTTCATCTATTTTTTCCGACATCAGATGAACTGTATTTCCAACTTCTTCATCTAGATATATTGCCCATTCAACACATGTACAACCTCTAAAATTTGGGAAAAGCCCTGGGTGGGAATTTACAACACCAATTTTAGGAGCGCTTAAAATGTTTGCTTTTAGTATTCTTGGCGTTGTTGCATTAACTAGTAAGTCTATATCGGAGTCTTCTACAAACTGTGCCGTCGCTTTTGATGTATGATTTGAAAAAAAATAGAATGGAATACGGTAGCTTTCGAATCGGGATAAAGGAATCAACGGTAACTGACCTTGAGTTCTCTCATTCCATATAAATTTGTCTCTACTATCCGAGACTTTCGAGTCCATAATTACAGAATGAACGGGGATTTTATACTCAAATAATTTCTCAATAATATAACCCAAAACTTCATCTGCGGTGGTGCTAAGTAAAGCAATTTTTAGCTGCCTCATATATGCTCCTGCGGTATTGCTTCAAAACAACTGAATGTTTAGTTTCGAGAATCAATCATCTGAATAAGGCCTCAGTTTTGTAGTTGCAAGCGTCTGACTCATTCTATGGACCAGCTCAAAAACTGATTGGTACAAATAGTGTTTTCCTCAGTAGCCAGATCAATCCATTACATTATTTGGGATTAATCATCCTACACGATATCATCTCAGGATCAAATAAGAGTGTACGTAAAGTCAAAAATAGCTTGATAGCATCATTTTCCGTACAAACAGTGAGTTCATCGTTCAAATTGAAACTTGTATTGATAACTAAAGGATAGCCAGAGAGTCTTTTGAATCCAACCAGAGCCTAATTTACTGCATACGATCAACTAAATTATGGGACATCAATCACTTCAGAAAAACTATATCTAGGGCTTACTAACCATGTACACCTTTGCGATATACAGACTTACTCATTTCATAAATTTGCGGCTTTTCTTTTAAAAGATCTAAAATATCCTTTAAGGAGAACAACGGGTTTTGAGGATACAGAATTTCATAAATCCTTCTCATCATGTCTAAATCTTCCTGCTCATCTAAGGCAATAAAGATTTCGGAGTATGCATATTCAGGAGGTGGTTTCACAAAGAGCAGTTTGTAACGCTCCGGATGCTCCCAAAAATAGAGCGAAACATGCTCGCGATCATCCAAATCGTCAGTCAATCTATCTACCTCCGCTAATAACTCCGTAGCAAATATTCTGGCATCCATCCCAGCGGGATAGTGTGGTTTCTCTACACAGTTTGCTACAAAATCAACATTATTTTTTTTATATGCATCTATACTCTCCTCAACTATATCAGGGTCAAGAAAAGTGCAATCTCCTGTAATTTCAACGATAACATCTGCTCCTTAAGCTCTTGCTGCTCCTAGTACACGCTGCAAAACATCCTCTTCACTACCCCTAATACATCCAATCTTAAGCTTGTTACAAAGATCCTCCAAAGGA
>CAZXJC010000588.1:0-5747 GCA_964640885.1 uncultured Pirellulaceae bacterium
CTTCCTGGCAGGCAATGACCCAGCGCTGAAGTGAGGCCGGATTTAATTGATTGTCTCTCGCTACTTTCGAAGGTGATGGTAACTCACTCGCCGTGTTAAGCGGGATAAGTCTCATTTTATCGATATGGACGGAGACCTTGGTAGTTTCCAGGCGGATCGTATGCGTTGGGTGGGGTAAATCGATGGTCGCCTCTGTCATCCATTTTTGATCCTTGGGATACCACCCTCCGGTCACTTTTTTGAACGCTTCTGTATTGATGCGTTTGCCGTCGAGAAGAATGGTCATTGGCCTGGAGGCATCAGCGGCATATCGAAATTGAAGTAAATGCGGCCCTTTGGTTGTTGTGGTGACATCAAATTCCATAAAGCTGATTTCATTGCTTCGGGAAGTTGCTGCGATACCAATGTTTTCTCCGTAACCGTTCTTGAGTCGGGAGAAGTCGCCGCGATCATAACTTTCAGCCTCCCGGGTCAAGAAGGCATCATCTAAGACCGGCGCGAGGGCAATTTGATCAATGTGGGACATGACATTCTGGACTTCAAAACGAAGCACGTTGGCGCCGGCCTGAAATGCATACCTGCCGGAGACATGCCATTTTTGATGCTCCGGATTCCAGCCCCCCGTTACTCCGCCAACGGCGCCCTCCTTGACCAGTTTTCCGTTCAAAAAGAGCTTGCCTGGTCGCGCTGAGGCCGCGGCGTAACGAATGTCGAGTTGATAGATTCCGGCTCTTGGTACGTTCAGATCATGTTCAAATGTTTGCAGGCCGGAACCATTCTTGTCAGAGATGATGCCGATCCCTTCACCATATCCGCCGGTGACAACACCAAAATTACCACGGGCAAAAGTCTCAGCCTGGATGCGTTGGATTCTACCGCCGTCATTCAACTTGATTAGATCACCGACAGGCAGGAAGGGGCGGTTGGCTGATGTAGAAAGTCGAATCCGAAGTTCAGCATCAAATTGGGTGTTCTGCCATTTCAGAATCGCAGGTACATGGCCCAGGTATTCGGCAGGTTTTTCTGTTGCTATCCGGCCGAGCTGCCGGCCAACGTCATTTAGCAGTTTCTGGCGCTGGGTTGCCAGTTCTTCATTCCGTTTCTTCAGCACAGGTTGCTGATCGGATTTTAAATTGACATTCGTGAGCTTGGTGCTGCGTAACACTCCGGCCATGGCATAATAGTCTTCCGAAGTAAACGGATCAAACTTGTGGTCATGGCATCTCGCGCAGCCAATCGTGACCCCCAGGAAGGCACGACCGATAGTGTCAATTTGTTCGTCAATTATGTCACTGCGCTTCTTTTCAGGATCCTGCTCGGCATCGATTTTGACGCCAAGTGCCAGGAAGGTAGTAGCATTGATTTGATCATTTGTTATTGGGGTGGTCTGCGGAGTAAGTAGATCACCAGCGATCTGCTGGTGAACAAATACATCGTACGGAGTGTCCTGATTGAATTGTCGAATGACATAGTTCCGATACCGCCAGGCCAGCGGGTAGGGCTTGTTTTCGTCAGCTCCATTTGAGTCAGAGTAACGCGCAACATCCAGCCAGTGCCGCCCCCAACGCTCTCCATAATGGGGCGAATCGAGTAAGTCATCTACCAATTGTCGATAGCCGTCAGGTTGACTGAGTACCGTAAGGTACTTGGCCAGCGCTTGCGGTGATGGTGGAAGGCCCGTCAGATCGAAATGGACTCGGCGAATGAGAGTTGCATTGTCAGCTCGGGTCGGGGGCTGCAGGTTATTTTGCTCCAGGCCGGAGAGGATGAAGTGGTCAATGGGATTACTGCCCCAGTCCGCTGAACGAATGGCCGGCGGCGACGGTTTCAAGAGGGGTCTGTAGGCCCAGTGATCGAGTGCTGTTGCCCAGTCGATGGTTTCCTGGGCTGCTGTTGACAGCTTGGCACCATAAGTTGCTGGGGTAGGAGCGCCCATTTCAATCCAAGTGCTAAAATCCTTGACGATCGCTGCGGGCAGTTTGCCCCCGGGGGGCATCTTGTAGTCCTGGTATTTGAGTGCTGAGATGAGTAGGCTTTCCGCTGGTTTGCCTGCCACCACGGCGGGTCCTGATTCTCCGCCGCTAAGCCACCCTTTGGGGAAGTCGAGCCTTAGTTTTCCTTTTGGCGGCTTGGCTCGTTGACTGTGGCATTTGAAACAGCGTTCGACCAGGACCGGCCGAATGCGAGATTCGAAAAAGCGAATGCCCTCGGCATTCTCAGCGGCTTGTAGAAAGCTACACGCTGGCAGCAGCCCGCCGAGTAATACGAGCAGACGCCGCGAGACGGTCCGCCTTAGAATCGAATTCTGGTTCATCCGCTGCATGGCTCTATTCTAATAAAGTTTGCCACCTGGGGGAGGTTTTTGCCTGGTAAATTCTCAGTTGGTGTCGTTGCCACTCAGCCAAGACAGCAAGATTGAATTGCGACAGTGATTCTCTTAGACTGAGGTTTCGCCCTGGAGCCTAATTAGAGAGCAGAAGTGGTCAATGATGCAGCCCGATTTTGTTGCCCGCAAGCTTTTGAACACGGCCTTAGAGCTGTTTCGGGAAGATGGTTACTCCAATACCGAGCTCAGTCAGATTGCCGAGGTTGCTGACTGCTCACTCGATGAGCTTTATCGACGCTTTCCTCATAAGAAAGCGTTCATCATGGGCCTCTATGAGCGGTTTTCCCAGCAGCTGCAAACTTACGTTGCCGATGCTCCGGACGGAACTGTAACAGATCGTTTTCAGTTCCTGATTCGAAAATTGCTCGCCACCCTCGAGCCCCATCGACCGATCTTACAGCAGCTGTTACCGGCGATGCTTGATCCTGAAAATCGGCTCGGGGTGCTGGGACCGTCCACGAATCGAATCCGCGAAGAAGTGCAGGGCGTCTATACGCTGTTGGTACTTGGGGCCCAGGACTCTCCGACGGATGACAAAACGGATGGGCTGGTCCAATTACTCTACTTCGCTCACCTGGGCCTGGTTTTCCTTTTCTTGCAGGATCAGAGCGACGCCCCGCAATTCATGGAGAACAGCTTGGCCCTGCCCGCTGACCTGATCACGATCGGTCAGAAAACACTCTTGCCAGGGGGGCAGAACTGGTTCAAGAATCAGCTTGCCCAGTTGCTTGGGTTCCCACGACCCGATCAACTGAGCGCGCGGGTGAATCAACTGGTACAAGGTTATCTTCATCCGCCCCACGATTCGGCTCATTATTCGCAAGCTGAAAATATCTTGCGAGAGTTGTTTCGTTTTCGCCGTTTGCAAGAAGGTGCCGGTAGCTGTGAAGCGGATCCCTGTCCCCAGTGCCTGGCGCTCCATCTGCCTAAGGTGCAACAGGCGATGGCTGCTGGAGAGCCGATCCCCCTGGTGCTGCCCGCCTTTCCCGCCAAGTCGGCCAACCTGGAGAAAGTGACTGGTCCACTTCCCGACTTGGGAGAAGAACTGGCGTTGAGGTTTTTGCAGGAACGTTGTGATGCAGTGGCCGAGATTTACGAGCCTGGTGCTCAACTGGTCATCTGTTCCGACGGCCGTGTCTTTTCCGATGTGGTTGGCGTCGAAGATCATGACGTGACGGCCTATCGCCAGGCGCTGATCGAGATGATCGACCGTCTGGGTTTAAAATCATTGCAGATGTTCGATCTCGATGACGTTTGTCCTGATCTTGAATTTGATGCTATGCGAGCATGGTTGATGGAGCAGTACGCTGAATCGCTGGAAGAATTGCAAGAACGGACCAGCACGCACGAGCATCACCAGCAGTTGTTTAATGGCATCCACCGCTTCATGTTTGAAGACCTGGTGGTGCGGGATCCGGAGTTGAGCCGCACGCAGGCTCGTAAGCAGAGTAAAGGGCTGGCCTTTGAAGTGATTCGCCGTAGTAACAGTTGGAGTCGAGTGGTGGCGGAATTCTTTCCACATGCCCTGCGGCTTTCCATCCATCCCCATGCTCCTCATTCGGACAAGATTGGCATCTTGCTGGGAGATGCCGATGACCTCTGGCTGACTCCCTGGCATGGGGTAGCCTTGTTGCAGTCAGATCGTTTTTTACTGACACGTCGTTCAGTTGCCCAGGAGCAGGGGGCCGTGTTGGTGAGCCAAGATGACCATCCCAGTCATTTCGAAATGCCAGTGGCCGAGGACGCCCCACCGCCTGCAGGTGGTTAAATTGCCGATTGGCCGTCGCCAGGACTTGAAGACAAGACTCCTCTATCGACGCTGTCGAGCCTCGCTTGCAATTTCACGCAAGTCCCTGGCGAATCGCCGAGATTTCTTATCGCTCACAAGTTGTGGGTCTTGCTTCATTATTTTCTCGCGGACCCAGTTCCAATAGAGTAATAGTTCTCGCTTTTCTGGATCGTTTGGATCCAGCTGTTGAATCGCCTGCCAGGCATCAAACAGAGGGTCAACCGGTTCGCCGATACGTCCCCATACATTTTCCCACCCTAATCGCCTCTGGCGTTGTAATGCGAGTTGGCGCTGTTGCTCCACGGTAAGCGTCTGTTGATTCTTCTCCAAAGCATACTGAAGGGCTTGGTCGCCGACGTCATAAATAGCGGACTTCACTTCATCGCTTTGCTTGACGCTTTTGCTGCCACCCCGGGCCGCGTCATCGGCGGTCAGCAAGGCATCGTCAGCCAGTGCTCCTTTAGTTGCTGCTGCGCCAGTCTTGGCCGCCTTGGTAGTTTTGGAAGCACCTTTGATTGTTTTGGCACCTTTAGACGCAAGTTGGGCGCCTTTGCTGGCGATTTTAGCTGCCCCACAACCGGCCAGGGTTAGCATCAGCGTACCGAGACAGAATACAACGAGAGTTGTTCGTAAACGGTTGAGAGGTTGAGTGCAGCGTGAGTTCATTATTTCAGACTCCTGTTAGCTGGTATTTACTTTGAGCTCTAACCTATCAGCGGTGGATGTGGAAGACAATCTAGGTACAAGCAATAAGCGGAGAAGGGAGTTCATTCAAAAACGGACTCATCCAGCACCAGCCGATAGATCGTCCCCTGGTAGCCGACGATGAACAGTTCGCCGTCGGCCGCGACACCAAAAGAGGCCGGCTTCTCGGGGACCATGCCGATCTTGCGGATCTTGGTTAGCTTGCGGTCACGCTGCGTCATGGCCCAGATCGTCTTGGATTCAAAATCGCTGAAGATATAGGCCCCCACGTAGGACGGACTGCGGCTGCCCCGGTAGACGTAGCCACCGGTAACGGAAACACCTGTCTTGCGGCGATAAGAAACGACTGGCGGCGTAAACTTTTCACCGCTGCGCTGGTATTGCTTAGAAAAGGGGGCAAAGCCTTCATAGACATTCCAGCCGTGATTTTCACCGAGCCGGGGCATGTTGACTTCTTCAAAGAGGTTTTGGCCAATGTCACCAACGTACATCTCCTTGGTCTTGGAATCCCAACTGAATCGCCAGGGCATGCGAAACCCGTAAGCCCAAATTTCTGGCTTCACTTTCGATCCGGCTTGTTGGCTGAAAGGGTTGGTCTTGGGAATAGCGTATGGCTTACTGCCGCTCTGGTGGTCGACGTCGATGCGAAGAATCTTCCCCAGGAATATTTCCAGGTTCTGTCCGTTGCCGAGCGGATCTTCCTGTGGACCGCCATCGCCGCAGCCAATGTAGAGATATCCATCGGGTCCAAAAGCAAGCATTCCTCCCCAGTGCAAAACGGTCGGCTGGGGGATTTTTAGCAGCCGTCGGGAGGCACCTCCCACGTCCTTCCTCAGATCGACGGTCGCTTTTCGCTCGACGCTCACC
>CAZXJC010000589.1:0-19060 GCA_964640885.1 uncultured Pirellulaceae bacterium
TGCTGGCTGTCGTATGCACCAGCAATTGCGGGCCACGCGGTGCAGCATCGGCTTCAGTTTGGCCTAGTCGACGGTCAAAAGGTTCAAATCCTCTTACGTAGGCCTCACCACTGTCCGCCAGCTTCACCTGGGGAACCATCGCTTCTATCCGATTCCAGAAGATACTAGACTCAGCGGGATCCTGGCCTCGTGGCAACTTGCCTTCGACGAATTTCAACTGGCTAATATTGGTAGAAAAATAGTGATCCGCAGCTGAAACGGATACCGTTGTCAGCGTGGCCCAAGCAATCACGACCACGGCAATTCTAATTCGTCGGACGACCATAACTTAAATTCCTTCTGTCTAATTCCTGCTAACTCGTGACCAACATTCCGGCCATGCTCCAACAGCTTAACGAATTCAATGATTTACAACAGGCTGACTGAAAAAAACACGGACAAAACCTTCTTTCGTCTCTCTAAACGTCCGTATCACGCACGACACTCTCCCTGAACCGGAACTCGATTTCCCAGGAAAGCCGCCGGCCAGCCTCCATCATCAGCGATCAATCGATCGATCCTGGCTGTTCTCTGCAAAGTGTCAGCTAAGGCCAAACCCAAAGCCTGGTACTGATCAATCTCCGCAGTCGTCAGCTGCCGCCCGCGGCGATCTTTTAGCCATTTACGACAAACCTGGTGCCCACCCACTTCAAATTCCCAGACCGCTGCCGGCACTTGCTCAAAGCGGCTGGCAGAATTAATCCAGACGGACTCTCCCTGATACTTCGGAAACGAATCCATCACGGTCATCTTCTCGTTAGATTGTTCCCCAGTGGTTCGGAAGCGAGCAACCTTGCCGACTGTTTTACATTTCAACAAATGTCCTTGAACCAGTCTCTCACCCTCGCTTGCTAACGAGCGAAACAATTCGCTACTCTCTGGCAGAAACAGGCGGGGAAAGTCAATCCGTAACCAGCTTGCATAACGTTGACGGTACTCAAGGGAGTGAAACTGGGCATAGATCATATGGAAAAGATCCAGCGGCCCGCAGTTCTGTTGCAGATCACCACTGCCAAAGCTAAGCCACTGCCAGCCATAATGGTCCGTCAGCTGTCCGATCAGACTTGGAGAAAAATTTGCCACGGATTGCGTAGATCCCTGCTCATCCTCGAGTGCCAGGTAAAGCGGAAAGATCGATTCGCTACCCCGGTTATCCGAACGGATCAGACCATCCAGGCAAATACCATCGGTAACCCAAAAAAAGTTGCACGGCCGCGAGGGTAACATCTGGCGTCGTGCTACCAAGGCCAGGTTCGGCAAATCTAACATGTGCTTCATCATCGAGGTACGTGGCCAGTCAATCATCCAAGGTGCCCAGTAGACCGAGCGACGATCAAAGGGGCGATAAAAGCAGGTTTGCAAACGGTTTTGCCAGTGCGGGTCAGCAGACATCTTGGCTCGAGCTGCCGTCAATTTCCAGCCACGCGTATCACCCGGAGGATATTTCGAGGAACGACTATTGGTAAAAAACTGTTCTCGCAACTCTCCGTCGCTAACCTTGGAATCGCGAAACAACTCCAATTTCGCCAAGATCTCCTGCGCGTCGAATCCTACTACCAGGCCGTCTCGAGCAGTCACGGCAGCCGTGCTGCGCTGAGTCATCACGTCGCAAAGAGAAAAACCTGCCCGGTATTCATCGCTCACCCGCTCGTCATGAGGCAAGAGGAAATAATAGGGAGCCTTCGGTGTCAGCAGTGAACAATTCATTTCCTTTGCAGGAGTTGTTGTCGCCGCTTGCAAGAGGGCCCGTTTCTCGGCTGCCGATCCCCACAAGTCACGATGTTCAACGGTAGACTGCTCCGCCGACTGGTCTGAACGACAAAACAGTCCAATCGCAATTCCCGAACTGATCGGAAAGACGTTTTCGTCTAATCCACCGTCCGGACAGCGTTCCTTCTTCTTTTGGTTTCCATGCAAGTCAAGGATCTTAATACGATCAAACGTCTCCAGTAGTGACTCTCGCAAGCCTCGGAAACTTGGACCATCCAGGTAGCCATGATTGGTTACCAGGCCTACTGCACCATAACCAGACTGTTCGATTTTCCAGTGGCAATATCGCAGAAACTTGACGTAATCATCTTGCAGCCAGACTTTGCGCTCGCCCAACGGCTCACCCTGAACCTGGTAGTAATTCTCCAGTCGGCTCAGCTGATTACCAGTTCCCGCAGGCAGCTCTCCACGCATTAACTTTCCTATCCAGGGAACATCGTTCATGGAAATCCCGGAGAAGGGCGGGTTTCCAAGAATCACCGTAAACCGTTTGTGCAACCGCAGCTGTTCCAGGTACTCCAGGTGTTCCTGCAATGGCTGGTCGTTCCCTCCGTCCACAGCCGGCTCAGCCAGCGTATCCAGGACATGGAATGGCAATTGTCCAGGATCACGAAACTGGAAACCGGTTGCGGCCAGTTTCTGGATCATCATAACCTGGCCCAGCAACGCGGCCGGTAACATCAACTCGAACCCTGTCAGCGCTGGCAGCAGGCAATTGGGAACGTATTGATTCCAGCGCTGGTTGATCTCTGGCGGACTTAATCCTTGCTTCTCCCAGGCCGTAGTCATTTTACGAAAAGCCTGATCAATCACTTCAATCAAAAAGACCCCAGTACCCGCCGCCGGATCAAGGATCTGAATCAAACCAGGCGAGTCCGCGGCGTTGTCAGTTTCTCTTGGAGCCAGGCCTATCGACTCGGGCAAGGCTGCCGAGATTTGTTGGTCGACCGCATCTACCATCCAGCGAACAACCGCCGCCGGTGTATAAAAGACGCCCTTATCAGTTCGACAAGCGGGATCATAGTCAGCAAGGAATTCTTCGTAAGACGGTGCCTGCTGATCCTGCTTGTTGACAGTAAAGTCCGCGGGCAATCGCCCGTGTATCAGCCATTGTCTCAGCACGGGTAACTGGAAGATCACAGTCCAGAAAGGATTGGCATGTTTTCGCAGCCATTGCCAGGCCACGGGGGAAGGAACCGCTGATCCCTGGGAGGCAAGGTAAGCGTCGATGCAAACAAGTGCCTGGGCAACTTCGTCGACAAGCTGATCATGACTCCAGTTGCGCCTCGTCACTGCTTGCAACCAGACCCGCGCAGACACCCAGAGCGGTTGTTCTTGCTCCGTATCTGCTGCCGTGCTAATGTGAGCAGAGAGGTTTTTAGCAGTGCTGGCCAAAGACTCTCTGAGACTTCCTGACATCTGCCTGGTGCCTTCCTTGCTGACCGGTAACGATTGCGATCATCCCTGTTGCGAATCGGGCCTATTGTCGCAGATATGCTGAATTGCGAGAAGTTTGAATCGCTGCTTTTGTTTTACCCGGCAGCCAACTTGTTTCCCTTTTATCAACGGATAGCAATCTCGTGAATCAACCGGTGGAAAATGCCAGCGACAGCCCGAGAGAGAACCAGGGGCTGGTCATTCTGAAGGCGCTGCGACCTCACCAATGGATCAAGAATAGCCTGTTGATCGTACCGCTGGTGCTGGCGCATCAGCCGGTCAACCAGGAGAACCTGCTGCCACTGCTGTTTGCATTTATCGCGTTCAGCGGAGTCGCCTCGGCCATGTACCTGGTAAACGACATCGTCGACGTACAATCCGATCGCAGTCATCCCCATAAACGTTCCCGACCAATTGCTGCCGGGCAACTATCCGTTTCACGGGCCCTGCTGCTGGCCATTACGCTGGGTACGGCCAGTCTAGTATCCGCTTTGCTGATCGTTTCACCGTCGTTCGCGTTAGCGCTATTGCTCTACCTGATTGCCAGCGGTTGTTATTCCCTCTGGTTTAAGCGCATCGCGATCGTGGACGTCCTGTTGCTGGCCAGTCTCTACACGGCGCGCATCCTGGCAGGAGGATTGGTCGTGGAGGTAGCGGTTTCCAAGTGGCTAATCTCCTTTTCGATGTTCCTGTTTACTTCGCTGGCTTTTGTGAAACGGTACGTTGAGTTGACGTCGATCGAGGAAAACTCAGCGGACGTTCCGTCCCTCAGTCGCCGCGGCTATCAGCGGACAGATGCTGGAATGATCGAAACGATGGGAATGACATCCGGATACTTGGCTGTCCTCGTACTGGCGCTTTACATCAACAGTAAAGAAATGTTCCAACTCTATCACAATAACTGGGCTCTCTGGATAATCTGTGTGCTATTATTGTACTGGTTAAGTCGTTTGTGGTTGCTGGCAAAACGAGGACAACTTCCGGATGACCCGGTCCTGTTTGCCATCAAAGATCGAACCAGTTGGCTGATTGCAGTTCTGGTAGCAACGATGCTACTGTTGGCGGCAACCGAGATACCTGGTCAAAGCGCCCGTCGCATTCCTGCTCGTACCAGCCAGTTGGCAGCTTCGGAACTGATCCCCAGACAGGCAAGACAAGATTGTGAAATCAAATCCGCAAATCATCAGCGGTTGGGGGAATTTTCCTCGCCAGTCATGCCATCTCAGTTCGCAACGTTATGAGCATGAGATTCAAGATGCACTGAACGACAGTGCTTTTTCTCACTACATCGCCCGTGGCCTGGGGCGCGCTTATGGTGACTCCTCCCTCAACCAGGATCAGGCTGTCCTGCTGCAAACACGTCGCAATCGTTTTCTTGACTTTAACCGGAAGACTGGAATCCTCTCCTGTGAAGCGGGAACTTCCTTCGAGGAAATCCTGGAACATTTCCTTCCCCAGGGATGGACGCTACCAACCACACCAGGGACCAAGTACGTAACGGTCGGTGGCGCAATTGCCGCTGATGTACATGGCAAAAATCACCACTGCGATGGTTCTTTCGGAAATTACGTAAGACAGTTTCGGTTGTTGACCGGTACCGGTGAAGTTCTTACCTGCACGACCCAAGAACATGCCGATGTGTTCTGGGCCACGATTGGAGGAATGGGGCTGACCGGGGTAATCCTGGACGCAGAGATTCAATTGCAACCCACCGCAAGCGTTTACTACCATGTCGATTACCGGCGCACCAGGAACCTGGCTGACACCTTGCAAGTCTTCGAGGAAAGTGACACTGACTATCGTTACAGCGTGGCCTGGATCGATGGATTAGCCCAGGGAAAGTTCCTCGGCAGGTCCGTCGTGATGCTGGCCAATGATGCCCAGCCAGATGAATTACCCGCGAGCTACAAAAGTCAGCCTCTGCAATTACCAACTAAGATGGCAGCCCAAGTTCCCTGTAACCTGCCGGGATTTATGCTGAATTCGATTAGCGTGCGAATGCTCAACCATACTTACTATCACTTGCATCGCAATCGTCAACGCTGGGTTGATATGGACTCATTCTTTTATCCGCTGGACCGCATTGGAAACTGGAACCGGGCTTACGGCCGGCGGGGCTTCGTCCAGTACCAGGCACTCTTTCCACATCAATCGTCGCTGGCCGGTCTTACCCAAATGCTGGAACGAATTGCCCTCTCACGACGGGCTTCATTCCTGGCCGTTCTGAAACGATGCGGAGCTGCTAACGCTGGGCCCCTATCCTACCTCTACCCGGGACACACGCTGGCCCTTGACTTCCCGCATACGGGCGATGACCTGACACACTTGATCGCTGACCTCGATCAAATCCTGATTAAAAACGGTGGCCGCCTGTACCTGGCAAAAGACGCATTAATGGATGCTGAAACGTTTGCTACCATGTATCCGCGACTGCCTGAGTTCCTGGCCGTGAAAGCCCGTATTGATCCGGAAAATCGCTTTGTTTCCTCACAGGCCCGACGCCTGGGAATTGTTCCGGTGTAACTCAACAATTCCATCCACTTGGCTTCCCCATACTTGCATGACCACGCTTCCACCACACGCGCACTCGACAGCTCCTCTCAGCAAGGCCAGAAACTGGTTACTGGGAAGCTTGTTGTTAGTCATGCTGGCAACCCTAGTGGCGTATGACCAGGTTGATCGGCCGCTTACCGGCATCGACGACGCCAACATCTTTTTTACCTATGGTCAGCACTTCGCTCAGGGTGACGGGTTTATCTATTACCAGGGTGGTGAACGCGTAGAAGGTTTTACATCACTGCTTTGGACCATCATTTGCAGTCTCTGTTTCTTGCTGACACCCCATCCCGAACCGCTGTTACTGGGAATCAACATCGTTTTGCTCAGCGGTACCATTACCCTGGCACTGCGATTCTTGCAAACCTCAGGGGCAACAGAGACTCATTCTAAAAATATCCGCGTTTTCATCCTGCCGATTGGCCTTTGGTGCTGGTGCCTGTTGAATCCCAAATTCGTGATTTGGGCTACTATCACCCTGATGGATCTCGGGCTTTGGTGTTTTGCCTTAACCGCTGGAACACTGGCCTTTGCCCGCGCCGCCACCAGTCCAGGCCCCTTATCACGATCGACCTCTTACTCACTTTGTGGTTACCTGGCGTTGGCCCTGCTGACCCGTCCCGAAGCTATATTGCTAGGCCTGGTCTGGCTTACTGGTCTGTTATTATGCCGACACATCACCCGGAATTTAGCAAACCCCAATGCTCCTGTGAGCATCGGCCATTCTCTCGGCTTAGATCTACGAGAGTGCCGCCTGCCGGGCCTTGCTTACCTGCTAATTTTAGGTGGCTTGACCGGTTTTCGACTCCTCTATTTCGGGTATCCGTTACCGAATACGTTTTATGCTAAGGTTTCGCCCAACCTGCTCTACAACTTGAAACTGGGCCTCGGTTACCTGTGGGGGTTCTTTTTCGATCAATTTTGGGCTGTCGTTTGTTGTGCGATTGTCGGCCTGCGAACTTGGCGACTGTTGGGAGTTGCGGCAGGCAGGATCCGATCGTCCCGTTTCTTGCCTCAGTCTGAGCATTTAGTAGCGCTTGATTTCATTGCCTTCACGGCCACGGCCAGCATCAGCGCCACGATCTTAACCGGCGGTGATCATTTTGCTCTTTACCGTTTCTTTCAACCCATCTGGCCCTTGCTGTTCATTGCTGGATTTTTACCCTTATTTTTCTGGATCGCAAATCACACCTCTACTCAACCAAAATGGCTGCGTTTCCTCCTTTACTGCCTGCTTATAAGCACCTTCTACTGTTCACAAAAACCTTGGTGGAACCAGGTCAGCTCAGACATCCAACACGAATTTGACCTGGCCCGCGGGGGCCGAGAACTAGGCCACCAGCTTAACCAGCTATTACCGGCGGAAAAAAACATCTCTCTTGGAATCATCACGACTGGAGGAATTGGCTACACCTACCACGGTCCACTACTGGACTTAATGGGATTGAACAATGTAAAGATGGGACACTCAGCTGGCGATCGACGAGGCTACAAGATCCATGCGGCATTTAACTCCGATGTCTTTTTCCAACTCAGCCCCGACCTGGTCGATCCCCGTTTCGTCGCCAATCGTCTACCTCTATTTCGACAGGATCTCATTCCCAACCAGGGCAGCTTTTGGGATGGGGCAATGCAACAAATCCACTACAGCAAGCCATTTCATAATTTTTACCGCGCCACCTTAATTACCTGTCCCCAGTCACAAGGTCCACCACGGACAATCTCAGCCTGGTGCAAACCCGCGGTTATAACTCACCTCGTTAACCGGGGGATCAAAGTCCGCGTGCTTCCATCGGCGGCCGAGTAAGCGTTTAAGAAGCTATTTCTTTTGAGTGAGTGGCACAGGTTTGCGAGAATTGCGATCGAAACGAAGTGTAACTCGCTGCTTGCCCTGGCGCACACGGACCGTATTGACTTGATCCGGAAGAATCTCCAGGAAAATCCGGTTGAGCAGCTTAAGCCCCTCGATCCCGCGCGGTCGTGGAATTTCGAAATAAAGCCAGGCTTCCTTGGAGGAAACTTCTTTGCCAATCCAGCGAATCGCAACAGGTTGCTTCAATTTGGGTTCTACCAGGAAGACCTCGGCCAGATACTTTTGAATCAACTTGTCGACATCCTTGGTTTTCTCGACATCGATTTTACGTTTTGCACGCAAACTCAAAACTCGATCCAGGTCCTCGGGTTGCACACGCAAGGCAACCTCCAGCACCTTGCTCTTCGCGTTCCAGTCTACTTCCGTATAGGTAGCATGAAACGGGTGAGCGTGCAGGTTCACACTGGCGGTCAAGGTAACCGCCAACAACAACCCAACGTGCAGTTGACGAGTAGTTTTCATCAGTTAATTTCCTTCTCTCGTTTCTGTTAACCGGTTTTCTTTTTCGCTGCCGGCTTTTCTTCTTTTTTCGGCTTCTCGGGTGGCTTCTTCGGATCCGGCTTCGCCTGGGATGCCTTGAGGGGATTATTTCCAGGTTGCTTACGTTCCTTGAACACCTGGAATCGCGACTTCAACACTCGCCTGGGAAAATAGTTATTCTCGAGGTTCGTATCTGCTGTCTGCAGATGCGGATCCAGGACAATCGACTTAATGACTCGGGGAGTAATGATCAGTTTCGAAACTTGCTGATTATTCTGTCTCCAAATTTCGGCCGGCATACGAATCTCTTCCTTGTGACCATCCTCATATTCGATGCCAAAGATAACGGGCATCACGAGGCCACCGAGATTCTTCAAGTCGACAACATAGAAATGATTATCCTGTTCCAGGATTTTTTTATCCTGTTCATTAAGCCCCTTGAGGAATCGCTGATAGGCTTTACGATCCTGCTCGGTCACATCCAGTTCATCGTACTTGTTGTAGAAGTCTTTTAGTTCAGGAAATTCGTGTGTCCGTTTTGGAGTTTTCTCGTTGCGTGCCTCTGTCAGTGTCTCAGGCAACTTTTCCCGATCTTCCTTGGCGCGTTTCTTTTCCACTTCAGGATCCGGGGACTTCATCGTGTAGAGCTTGACCGCTTCAATGGAAATGTCGGTATGTGCGGTTGAATAAAACCAGCCTCTCCAGAACCAGTCCAGGTCGATCCCGGAGGCATCTTCCATGGTACGGAAAAAGTCAGCTGGTAGCGGTCGTTTAAACTTCCAGCGTTTGGCATACTCTTTAAAAGCAAAATCAAACAGTTCTCGACCCAGGATGGACTCTCGCAGGATATTTAAGGCGGTCGCCGGTTTTGCATAAGCATTGTTGCCAAACTGCAAAATCAGTTCAGAGTTTGTCATGATCGGCACCTGGCTGGAACTGGCCATGTAGCCCACGATATCCTTCGGTTCACCACGCCGCGACGGGTACTTATCTTCCCACTCCTGCTCGGCCAGGAACTGCAGGAACGTATTGAGCCCCTCGTCCATCCAGGTCCACTGGCGTTCATCCGAATTGACGATCATGGGAAAGTAATTGTGCCCGACCTCGTGGATGATGACGGAGATCAAGCTGTACTTAGTACGAGCCGAGTAGGTCCCGTCTTTTTCAGGCCGTGGCCCGTTAAAACAAATCATCGGGTATTCCATCCCATAGACCGGACCATTGACCGAAATTGCGACCGGATAAGGATAAGGAAACGTATATCGCGAGTAGATCTTGAGCGTATGAATAATCGCGTGCGTAGAGTATTTACTCCACAACGGCTCTCCCTCCTTGGGATAATAGGACATGGCCATCACCGGACCGCCGGCCCCCTGGTGCTGTTGGGCATCCCAGATGAACTTGCGAGACGAAGCGAAAGCAAAGTCACGGACATTCTCCGCATGAAAAACCCAGGTCTTCTTGCCCGTTGGTTTTTCAGATTCCTTCTTCTTGGCCTCGTCAGGAGTAACAATGAAAACCGGCGTCTTTGCCTTGCGAGCCTCGACCAGTCGTTCCTGCTGAACCGCTGTCAAAACATCGGCCGGATTCTGTAAAACACCGGTAGCTGCCACGATGTGATCATTGGGGACAGTAATCTCAACATGGTAGTCTCCCAGTTCCAGAGTAAATTCACTCCGCCCAAGAAACTGCTTGTGTTGCCAACCCGTGGAATCGGTGTAAGCAACCATCCGTGGAAACCAGTGAGCAATCTCGTAAAGATAGTTCTTATCTTTCTCAAAATACTCGTAACCGGTACGAGCTCGAATCAGACTCGAATCGTTAATCTTGTAATTCCAGTCAATCGAGAACTTGAATTTCTCACCCTTCAACAGTGGTTTTTCCAGGTCAATCCTCATCATCGTCTTGACGATGGTGTGTGCCAGCTTCTCCCCGGCAGCATTTCGTACCGAGGTAATCTTGAGGCTGCCATCAAATGTCTTAAGCACTAGCAGGCGACGCAACGCGTGGGTCGAAACCCGACTCAAGGATGGCGCCCGGACAGTCCTGTTGGCATCGGAATCCGGAGCAAAGATGTTCGCGTCCAGTTGCAACCAAAGATAATAGAGCGGATCTGGAGATTGATTCGTATAAGTAATCGTCTCGGAGCCAATGATCCGCTGCTGCTCGTCATCCAACTCCACCTGGATTTCGTAATCAGCCTGCTGCTGCCAGTAATACGGGCCAGGTGCTCCTGAGGCAGTCCGAAAACTGTTAGCCGTAGGGAGCAGTTCGTCGAGTTGCCGGAAGGCATTAATCCGTCCGTTGCTGCCAGCTCCCGGTGGTTGGGCTGCAGAGAATACGGGCAACCAGAAGGTTACTGCCAACAAGATGAAACAACTCAAAGGGGTCCAGGCTTTATTCATGGTAATTAGCTCGCAATAACAATGGTTAAGAACTGGCCTCTAGCCTATTAGCCCGCCTGCCCGCTGTAAAGCAACCAGTCAAGCTTAAACCGCTGGGGGAACGCCCAGTGATTTACCACCGTCGACCGCAATACAGGTACCGGTCACCATCGCCGAAGCGTCACTGGCCAGGTACAGCACTGCCTCGGCAACCTCTCGCGGGGTAATCATCCGCTCGGCCGTGCGTGCCAGGGGACTGGCAGCAATCATCTGCTGAACCAGCGCCTGCGGGTCAGCGGCGGCAGCAATATCAGCATTCATCATTCCCGTCTCACCTACTGGTCCGGGACAAACGGCGTTAATACGAATTGCCTGCGAACTATGGCAAAGTGCCAGGCTCTTGGTCAAAGCAACCAGGGCATGTTTACTGATCGAATACACCGGATCATGAGCACGGGGTAAGATACCAGCATTGCTGGAAACATTAATGATCGAGCCACCTTCCCTGGCCATCCAGGGAATCACGTGTTTGCAAGTCAGGAATGCTCCCTTGAGGTTCGTGTCCAGGCAATCATCCCACTCTGCTTCCGTCACGTCGGTAATCTGTTTAACGAGTCCAACCCCAGCATTGTTGACCAGGATATCGATTCGTTCCCGCTCTGCTGCCTGCTGGACAAGTCTTTGGACTTCCTCTTCTGAACGAATGTCACAGGCGATCTGGGTAATCCCTTGGTCACTGAAGAGGTCGTCGTTCTCAGGCAACAGATCCCGATCGCCGACATAAACCTGAGCCCCGTGCTGCGCCAGCAATAGCGCGGTCGCTCGGCCAATTCCCGAAGAGCCACCGGTCACGATAGCAACCCGTTCCTGCAAAAAAGGTGATTGATTTTGTACCGCGGTCATCATTGCCTCTGCATTCTGGTTCTGCCTGGTTTCTGTCGCTACTCGTACTGCCACTTTCTGACCCAGGGATCTTTCGTACGCTGCTGGAATTTCTTCAGTTTTGCTTGCATTGCCTTCAACTGATCTTGAAATCTTGCATCGGTTGCCAAGTTATTGATTTCATGCGGATCTTTCTCGAGGTCGTACAATTCAAACTGGGCTCGCTGAATGTAATCTCGCACCGACCGTTTCCCATAAAGCGTGCTGGGACCCTGCCGATAAATATCCTGCCAAGTGGGAGCCGCCCACAAATCCGAGGCAAACGGGTAGGGAAGGCCATGAGCAATGTTCCAGATCAGCTTGTACTTGCGAGTGCGGATCACCCGCATCGGGTAGTACATCGTAATCTCATGGAACGTGTGTGACGCAGTTACCTCATCCCACCCCTTGGGATTGACCTCCTGCATGGCAGACAAGAAAGAACGACCATGGACTTGCGCTCCCTTCAACGCACCGGCAAAATCAAGAATGGTAGGAGTCAAGTCAGCCAGATTGATCATGGCATTACAATCACGGTTACGATTCTTAACATCAGGCGAATGCACAACGAACGGGATCCGCATTCCCCCCTCGTACAAAGTTGTCTTACCACCGGGAAAGGCAATCCCATGATCGGATGTGTAGATAATTAATGTCTGCTCATAAACACCCGCCTTCTTCAAAACCTCAACCAATCGCCCCAATCCCTGATCAATACGAGAGACGCTCTGGTAATACTGAGCTAATTCTGCTCGGCAGACAGGCGTATCCGGCAAGAAGGGGTGGACAATGACGTCGGCTGGGTCATATTTCACCGTTTTCACTCCCGGATACCCCCCCGGGCGATTTCCAAAAGGATTCGGTTTGTGTTTCGCTCCGGCCACGCTGCCACCACTGCGATGGGGATCGGAGGTGCAAAAATAGAGAAAAAAAGGACGTTTGTCATCTGAGTCAATGAAAGCTTGGCAGTTATTAGCCATCTCAACCGGGCTGCGAGCATTACCTGGCAAGGCAGTGTCAAACTGGTAGACCGCTTCCGGCCCCACGTGGTACTTGCCGATCCGAGCCGTTCGATAGCCGGCAGCCGTCATCCGAACCGGTAAACTTTTTACGTTGTCATAGGTACGGAAGTGATGGTAGGAGTGCAGGTGCCCATACTGGGCATTGGCATGATTGTAGATACCGGTCAGGATCACTGAACGACTCGCACTGCAACTGGCCGTCGTGCAAAAGGCCTCTGTAAAACGTACTCCATCCTTGGCCAGTTGATCCAAGTGAGGAGTTTTGATCACGGGATTCCCGTAGCATCCCGCATCGGGACTTTGATCATCGGTGACAAACAACACGACGTTGCGAGGAGCGGCTGTCAGCGAAGACGCTAACAGCATAATCACCAGGCTGACCACTCTAAAGAACAACTGATCACGCATCACTAGCTCCCCTGCAGGTAAAATCAAAAAATCGCTACTCAATCGGCCAGTCAAATCCGGCAGTAAACCCGCCGTCAACGTAGAGGATTTGCCCCGTCATAAAGGCGGACGCCGGGCTGGCCAAGAACAGTGCCGTCCCCACCATATCCTCCGGCTGACCCAATCGACGCTGCGGCGTATTGTCCAGTCCCCACTGTTGAATCTTAGGGTCTGACCATAGTTTACGGGTCAAATCCGTCAGAATAAAGCCAGGCGCCAGGGCATTCACACGGATTCCATGCTGGCCCCATTCTGACGCCAGGGCCCGTGTCATGTGCCCCATCCCGGCCTTGCTAACTGCATACGGTAATACATTTCTGAGGGGGCGATCCGTATTGAGTGAAGCAATATTGATCTGACTGCCCGCACCCTGATCGACCATCAAATGCCCGATTGCCTGGGAAAGCAGAAACGCCCCTTTTAGATTGATGTCGAGGATAAAATCGTAATCCTCTTCGGTAACTTCCAGGCTCGGTTTACGTCGGTTCACACCGGCCACATTAATCAACGTGTCAACGCGTCCATACTGTTTCTGCAACTGATCTACCGTCTGCTGAATCTGGTCGGATTGCGAAACATCACAAACAACGCCCTGGGGACTCAACGGAACGTCAGTCATCGTGGCAACAGCCTGCTCCAACGTCGACGAATCGCGTCCAGTGATCACTACTTGCGCTCCACGCTGAGCAAATCCAGCAGCAATTGCCAGACCGATTCCACGGCTCCCTCCAGAAACCAGTACAACTTGATCTTTCACTTCAAATAATGGATCACTCATGACCTTAATTTACTTCCAACAATAGAGGGACTTAAGAAACTGGTAGGGGGGCATTCTGTGCCGCCCTACCGGGCGCGTCAAGCAACCTGCAACAGCGGTCGGCTCTCTTATGGTGATCAATCCGACTGTCATGAAAGCAAAAAAAAACGCCAGGAAGTTCCTGGCGTTCATTAGCTCTCGGGGAATTTAGAGCATCTCAAAACTTAGGTGTCTGAGGTTTAGTGGCCTGATATCCTTTCAGGTTCGCCGTCGGGCGCAAGAAATTAATCACTTCAGCCCCCTCTTTCAAGCGATCGAACTCACGCGACATCGCTATTCGCATCTTCTTTTCCACGATATCTTTCTGTAACTCGGTTTTAACCGCTTCAAAATTAGTCACTACCGGCTTGGTCTGTCCCAGGCAACGCATAATGACAAATTTGTCTCCAATGGCCACCACACCGGAAAGCTCACCTTTTTTAAGAGCGAAAGCTTCCTGTTCAATATGAGGCCGTCCACCATGCCGGCGAACGGGCGGGACTTTCCCACGATTGGAGCGTGAAACTGGTTCGATTGAATACTGTTTCGCCAGTTGGCCAAAATAAGCATCGGTGGGATTATTACGTGCCATCTCCCAGACCCGAGTCGCCTGCCGCTGGTCTCCCAGGACAATCGCCAGGATCTCTGCACGACTTCCATAGTTCGACTCGAAACCAAGTTTCAAATCCTCCTTACTGACAGTCACCTGGCCGTCGACCAGTTGCTTTAAGGCAACCGTCGGCCAAACTGCATCACGCACATAAAGATCGATAGTAGCACCATCTTTCTCGGTAACATCTTTCAGCCAAGCCGCCACGTTAGGCTTACCGTCCTTGGTCAAATAACCATAAGAATCAGCCGCCCGAGCAATCTCCTGATCGATATGTTTTGGCGAAACCTGTTTCTTCTGTTTGGCCAACTCCTGCATTAGTATCTTGCGGTTAATTTCACCGTCGAGAACCTCTGCCCCGTAGCGGGTAATACATTCTTCTGCCAATTGCTGGACCGTGATCGGTTGTGCATTGATCGTAGCAGCCACTCCAGGCATTTGCTTCTTCAACTCTGGATCACTAAAGGCAATAATCACCTTTGCCGATTTCTGTAAGTCCTGGAACAAGGTTGTCGACGCGGCGCGTAATTTACTGTCCACGATTCGGTCACTTAAACGCCGATTCGCATCAGCCCGTAAACGTTCCGCCACGTAAACCGGCGCTACTCGTTTTTCACATTTAAGAATGAAGTACTGATTGGCCAGTGCGATGACCGGTGAAATGTCTCCCTCCGAGAGGGCGAAGGCAGCCTCTTCAACACTCAACTCTCCCGAGTGCTTACGAATTGCCGGTACCAGGCCACGAGCACTCGCACTATTTCGGTCTTCCGAAAACTCCTTGGCCAAGTCACCAAACTTGTCCGGGTTAGCCACCGCCTGGGCCCGTAATTTGTTCGCCTGCTGCTGGTTCGAAACCATGATCATGCGAACCTTGACGCGCGGACCATACTCGCGTTCAAAAGCTCGCTGTAATTCTTCCTTGGTTACCGTGATATGATCGGCAGCCAGCTTGCGCAAAGCGAGCGTGGGCCAGACAATGTCACGACGATACTTATCTGGAGAAATGTCTCGGTCACTCTGCAACATCGCCAGCCAGCGATCGACCGAAAGACCAAAACGACTGGCAATACGGCCAATCTCGTCTTCCACGTCCTTGTTGGTGACAATAATCTGTCCCTGCTGACAGGCCTGCAGAATCAGCTTCTTGTTAATCAGACTTTCCAACACTTCATCGCCATAGCGGCGCAACACTTCCCGGGCCAGTTCCTGTCGCGTAATCTGCTCCTGGTTGACCACCGCCAGGACTTTTAGCTTGCTCGCCGAGGAAGAGGCAATTTTCTTGCCCGTAACAAGCGGTGCCCTGGTCGCACTCTGCCGGCCAGGTACCTGGGGCGCCTAGAGTAGGCCAAACAAGGGAGTGATACCCAGTAAACCAACCGATGCTAATAATCCCCCCAACAATGCCAAGACGACTCTCTTCAGAAAAATCCGCCTTCCCCTGGCTACCTTCGCATCCATGCGCATGTTCTCCCTTGCTCTTCCTGAGCCGATGACTTCGATTTCACCCCCCGGTCGAATACCTGTAGGGCGGAGAAGTATAGGAGCGAAGGCGAGTTGCGGTCAAGAGAAACTTGCTATCGTACTCAAGCCGGATGGAGGACAATCTTACCTGCTAGCGTTCCCTCCCGCTGCAAAGTGTTTTGTTCCTGCAAGGCGTGCGCCTGGGCAGCCTGGTCAAGCGAAAAACGCTGACTGATATGCGCTTTCAAACTACCGGCTACCAGCCAGCGATTGATATCTTCAGCTGCTGCTCGTAATTCGTCGGCAGAAGCTTTAAACATCACGAACCCATGCAATGAACATCCTTTGACATAAAACGGTCCGACGGGAAATTCCGGTCGCGCATCACGACCCGCCATCAATACCATTCGTCCTCGTTCGGCAATCGTCCCAACAACCAGGTCAAAATCTGGTTCACGAAGCGTCTCCCAGAAAATGTTAACACCTTCGGGAGCAGCTTCCTGGACAGCTGCCAGAACATCCTGCGACTTGTAGTTAATGGCAACATCCGCGCCCAGCTGTTGGCAGGCGGCAACCTTTTCATCACTGCCACCGGTTGTAATCACCCGGGCTCCGGCGGCCTTAGCCATCTGCAGAACCATGGAACCCACACCACCCGTTCCACCGTGCACAAAGACCGTTTCACCAGCTGCTAGTTGAGCGTCGCGAAACAGACCGAGGTGGGCAGTTACTCCCACCAGAGCACAGGCAGCAACGTCTTCATCTGCCACTTGCTCCGGTGTCGGATAGAGCCAACACTCATCAACGGCACAAAACTCAGCGAACGTCCCCTGACGCCCCATTAAGCCCTGGTTAGTACACCAGACCCGGTCACCCTCGGCAAAGCGGGTAACGTCGGGACCGACGGCCTCTACCACACCAGCCAGGTCACAACCGACCACGAAGGGCATTGGTAGTTCCCAATAATTAGCCCCATTACGGATATAGGTATCAACCGGATTAACAGCCACGGCCGTCATGCGAACCAGTACCTGGGAAGAACTAATCTCAGGCTGAGGCAGGTCTCCATAGCGAATATTCTCTGCAGGACCCGGTTCTTCAATAAAAGCAGCTTTCATGAGCGTATCTCATCGTCACATGGTTAGTTGGTTTCAAATACGAGCGAACATTCTAACACGGCTCAATGCTCTCGACAGGCAAGCGACTTTGTTTTTCTCGCTGCGGATTCGAACTGACCGCCGCCCGCTGGCGTAACCAGATCAGTTCGCCTTGCTTTCGCCGTTGGCGAATTAGCCTTCGAGTGTTTAAAATCGCTCCTGACCATTGCCTTTCCAGTCCCTGGCCAGAGTCCTTCGTTGACCATGACCTCACCTGCTCCCGAAATTTCAGCAGCCATGGCACTTCTGGAAGAAGCCGTCAATGGTGAACAACTTTCTGCCAGTGCCGCCGAGAATATACGCAGTTGGCTGCTAGAAGAACGCTATGCTCAGTACCGGCCGCAGGTATTACAACACATCACGTCTCACCAATGGCAACAATTGGACGACGCTTTTTGGACCGTCATCCCCTTTGGTACAGGCGGACGTCGGGGACGGATGTATCCCATCGGCAGCAATACCATCAATGACCGTACGATTGGTGAAAGCGCCCAGGGCCTGGCAAACTACGTCCGCCAAGCAACCCCAGCTGACGAGGTGCTGGCCTGTGCCATCGCCTACGATACGCGTCACCAATCGCGTCACTTTGCCGAGTTAGCCGCCGAAATCTTGGTGGCCGCCGGTTTCCAGGTCTTCTTCCTGGATGATTATCGCCCCACACCTCAGTTATCTTTCCTGGTCCGCCAGCAACACTGCCAGTGTGGCATCATGGTCACTGCCAGTCATAATCCACCCAGTGACAACGCCGTCAAAGTTTACTGGTCTAGCGGTGGCCAAATTCTGCCACCTCATGACCAGGGAATCATTGCAGCAGTCGGCAATGTCCAGGCGATTGAAAGGACTGATTTCCAGCAAGCCCTGCAAGCAGGCCAGGTTAAAATATGTACCGGCGAGTCAGACGAAGCCTATTTGCAACAGGTCACAGCACTCAGTCAGCCTGGCCCCAGGGATTTGAAAGTAATTTATTCCCCCTTACATGGCGTCGGCGGTGACAGTGTCATGACAACGCTTAGCCAAGTCGGTTTCACGGACGTCGAGCTTTACCAACCGCACGCCAAGCCGGACGGGGATTTCCCAATCGTCCCGAACCACGTTTCAAATCCAGAAAATCCAGCCATCTTTGATCAAATCATCACCCATGCCCGGGAAGTCGGGGCCAACTTGATCCTCGTGACCGACCCGGACGCCGATCGCATGGGATGTGCTGCACCGGTGACCCTGGATCCGGCCGGCGAATGGGCCACGCTCGCCGGAAATCCGCTTAGCGCGCTGCTGACTGACTATGTCCTGGGTAAACACCAGGCGGCCGGCACACTGACAGATAGCCACTACATCATCAAGACCCTGGTCACGACCGAACTGGTGCGTCGTATTGCGGATGCTTATGGAGTTCGCACCGTGGGTGATGTGTTGGTCGGTTTTAAGTGGATCTGCGGTTGCATGGACGAAGAAGGACCAGCCGAAATGCTGTTTGCCACCGAGGAATCGCATGGTTTTCTCGCTGGCCAGCACGTTCGCGACAAGGATGGTATCGTCGCCTGCCTGCTAATGGCCGAGTTGGCAGCCCAATTGAAAGAACAGGGGCAATCAGTGCACGATCGGCTCCAGCAACTGTTTACTCAGCATGGCCTGCATCAGGAACGAACCTTAAACATCTTCATGGAAGGTTCCCAGGGGAAACAGCGGATGACACAGTTGATGGAAAACTTTCGCCATCAGCCACCACCACAGCTGGGGGAACTGCAAGTCATTGGCCGACGAGATTACCGGCAGCAGTTACAGTTTGATCACCAGGGAGCCTCACAACCGCTGGCCGGTCCGAACGATGACCTGATTTTCCTGGACCTGGAACTTGCCGGTAATTACGTAGCCATCCGACCGTCTGGAACTGAACCTAAGATCAAACTCTACCTGTTCAGCTTCATAGCACCCGGCCCGGGGGCCGATTTGACTGCTGGCCGGCAGCAGTTACAGTTTGATCACCAGGGAGCCTCACAACCGCTGGCCGGTCCGAACGAAGACCTGATATTCCTGGACCTGGAACTTGCCTGTAATTACGTAGCCATCCGACCGTCTGGAACAGAACCTAAGATCAAACTCTACCAGT
>CAZXJC010000590.1:0-2591 GCA_964640885.1 uncultured Pirellulaceae bacterium
ACGATGATACAGAGGACGCCGACCACCCCACCGCAGACAAGAAGTTCGTCTTCACAGCGGAACAACTAAAACGCCCCCACGGAATCTCGGAAATGGGATCCTCTAACAGCATCTGGCTCCCCTGGCAACCGGTCGGTGGAATGCAGCGGAATATCAGCCTCGTTCCGACCTTCACCTCAACAAATGGAATTCGCCTTGTTGGCCACCAAACCCAGAATCTGTTGCCCGGCAGGAAGCCAGCTCAGGCCGATGCGACGCAGAAAGAATACGCCGCTAATGGACACCAGCCTACCCAGGGACTACCAGCCGGGTCTCAAGGCAACAATGTGTTACCGACGGCCTACCCCCATGGATACCCTGCTGCTGCCACACAGGCTAGAACGCTCGATTACACGACGACAACCATTAACGTTCCACGCAGTCTGTCTCAACAAATGCGAAGCACCAACGTCACGCCAGCTGGCTTGTCCGGCCACCGTCAGCCTGTTGCAGGTCCAATAGCAAGCCAGCCACTCCATCCTCAGAGCCAGGCACCCGCACTTCCCGAAGCTGCTCCACGTGCGCAGAAACCGGCACACCATTACCGTTCTGCCTGGGTGCCTCATGGCACACCACTAAGTAGCCCGGCCACGCGACGAGCTGCACAAGCCCCCGCTACTGCGACTTCGCCGCAGGTGCCTTGATCACCAGTTCATTGCGGACCTTGTAAACGCCCGGCTCAAGTAGCATCAAGCCCGCCAGCAAATCGCTCTGATTACGACTAATCACGGTGCCTTGCAGGACAGCGGTTTCTTTTTCGATTACGACAACCACCTTGTTGTCACCCTTGATGCCCGGCAGCTTCGTAATTCGACGTTGCACTGACGCCTTTAAAACGGGGGTCGGCACACTCGCCATTTCGAATCCAATACGGAAGGGAATCCGCAACGCCGTCCGCCCGGTCGTACGATTGTTATTATTCAATCCAGTTTGTCCGCCACGGCCGCCAGCACCACCACGGCCGGACATGCCGGACATTCCCGTCATCCCACGGGCGCTCGTTCCGGTGTTTCCACCATTGGCAGGCGCGTTACGCAAGTTGAAAGTATCTGATGAATCGCCACCGACGAATCCAGTTCCACGGTCGATAGCAGCTTCGCTGGTAACCTGGCCAGTCTGCTCGAGCGCAGCGGAGGCCTGACCACTCTGTTGACCGCTCGAAGTAGACCCGAACGTGGAAGTACTGGCCGAACCGAACTGGGCTTGCACCTCTAGGCTACCGAAGCTCAAAAGAGCAACTGTTATCAGGCATAAACCGATGGCATTGCGTCGTAGTCTCATTGGTACTTCCTTTGGTTCATTTTTCCGCCGGGTGATCCGGTCCCGACTGCAAAAGCAGTTCCGGGCTAATAGTCCATAATCTTCATCGTCAAAGAAAACCGGACCAATCCATCTTTCCCAAGCAACGAGTTCATTATAGTGAACTTCAAGCAAAAGGCACCCTGGATATTCAAACCCATCCGGCGATGTTAAGTTTCGCCCATTTTGCCACCCTGTTGGGGGGTACCCACTTGTCGATTCCACTGCAACCGAGCTAAGCCACCATAAACTCTTTCCCAGACGAAAGCCCAGAGCCGTTTTGTCAGATCGTCTGAAACTGTTACCTTAAAGCTAGGGCAGCTTGGCAGCCCTCTCCTTATTTTAGGATCTTCCAGAGAAGGAACCAATTCATGTCCTTGAGCTTACGCGGTCGATCGCTCCTTTGCTTTACCCTGTTCTTGGGATTGCTCTTAGCGCCAACGTTGCCTGCCCTGTCAGCCCGGCCAACGGCACCGCGCCTGTTACCACAGAAAACTTTACTGTACCTCCGCGTCAACAATGTCGTCGACTTAATAGACCGTTTCAAAGAAACCTCGATGGGACAGATCACACAAGACGCAAAGATTCGTCCTCTTATTGAACAGCTATACGGTGACGCCTTGAAAGCTTTCAGTAGCGTCGAAGATGAAGTCGGCCTATCTCTCGAACAACTCTTAAAGCTGCCGCAAGGGGAAGCCTGTTTAGCGTTGGTCAGTTCTGAAAGTGGAACACCGATGCTAATGTTGCTCTTGGACGTCGGCGAGCAGATGCCGGAAGCGGAGAAACTGCTAACAAAGATGGAGGAGGCGATTATCGCCGACGGTGGCAGCAAGACCAGCGAAAATGCTGGCGACACGGAAATCACCACGTACCGCTCGCCGGGTGAGGACCCATTTTCCGTTTTCATGCGAGAGGGTACCGTGGTAGCTTGTACGAATACACTTCTATCCAAGCAGCTCCTGGAAGTCTGGGACGAGGCGGCCCCCAGCAATTTCAGATCGTTAGCTGAAAATCGGAAATTCACTGCAATCATGCGACGCTCGGCGGGGGCCGAAGGGGCGCGACCGCAGATCAGCTACTATGCAGACCCGCTTGCCATGGTGGAATCCTTAGGCCGCACCAGTTTCACTGTACAGGCAGTACTGGCAGCCTTGCCTGCCCTGGGCGCTGATGGCTTCAAGGCGATTGGTGGCAGCGTAATTTTGGCGCCTGAGAATTTTGATTCGATCGCCCACTTCCACCTCTCCCTTGAT
>CAZXJC010000591.1:0-3458 GCA_964640885.1 uncultured Pirellulaceae bacterium
ATTACGTTTTCCGGCACGTAAATCCCTACGTTCTTGGCTGTCCAAAGCGCCAAAATAACATACTGGGTCTGCGATGTGTCACCATGATTCAGGTTCCGGAAATGCGTGTACGACCAGGCTCCACAGTTCAATTGCTGAGCAACCAGGTAGTCAACAATCGCATTGATTTGAGTTTTCGATCCTTTTGGATCGACCTCGCAAAGAAAAATCAAGGCCAGGGCGGCCTGGTACAGTTTCCCCTCTTCGTCAGGCAGTTTCTTGGCATTACCAGCGATTGCTCGACAATCCTGCAACGCCTGCGTCACGTGGCGGTTTGATTTTCCACCAGGAATCTTGTAGACCTCGTGGTACTTGGCGATTGCCAGAGCACGCAAGGCCCGTCCGCCAACGGTCCCCAAATGGTCATCGGCCGTATTGAGATTGCTTTTCGGTTTGTGCTTGTAATCGTTGAGAAACTTGATGCCCTTCTGCACCATCGCCTTCACCTGGGGACTTTCTGGGGTGACGCCTTGAGCATAAATCACCCCAGCGGAGCTGGTCGTGAGCAAGCAGACCAGTAGCAGCAGTCTTGCCCAGTTCATCCCTGAACCACCAATAAAGACACCTCGTTGCGACAACTTCATGTCCCTTTTCCTCAGCTAGAAACAAAGGCTCCAGACTAGACACGTGACCTCAATCCACAGGTCAGTAAAAGAGCGGCTGTACTTGTTGATCGTAGCGATGAAACCAGGGAATGTCAAGCAATCCCAAGTCCTTATGAGATGAGGAGTTGTCGCCAATTTTGTCGGTCTGCGCGGGTTACAAGAAAAGGGGGCTCTGTAACGTCACGAGCGCTGCTTCAAATCACTCTCCAAAGGGTACCACAGCGGCACTCCAAAGATGCCCAGGGAGCCGATTTCCCAATGACCCCAGAGGCTGCCTGCTGGAGCCTCTGGTGCGAGTTGCCAGCGGTCAGCTCCGCTCACGGAAGAGCAGCCAGCTGAGCCAAAACAATCGCCAGCATGAGTAACCGATAACCTGTCAGTCTGATTTTCGCCCCCTACAAACGACTACTGGCGATGCTGGGTTGGGCTTGTCAGTCGTCGATTTTTAGTTACCTTTGTGACAGGGTTCAGTGGCTTACATAGAGTCACCCCCGGTTGGTCAGGTAGCTCAGTTGGTAGAGCAGTGGACTGAAAATCCACGTGTCGGCGGTTCAAGTCCGCCCCTGACCACTGCCAGTTTCAGCTGCACTCGAATCAAAGAATGAACCAAGGGCCCTCATCTCCTGAGGGCTTTTTTATTTGGCCAGTTCTGACGCCAGGCGCAAAAAAAAGCTACCAGCAACCCGGTGAAACACCGTGGAACTGGTAGCTATTTGCTTGGGGTAAACCAGGCGTAAAACTCGACTAGGCCATATCCTTGAGGCCTTTGAGAGGTCGTACCTTGACGACGTTACGCGCCGGTTTGGCTTTAAAGATTGTCTGTTCACCGGTAAACGGATTGACGCCTGGTCGTTCCGGTACCGCTGGCTTGTGCTGCACAACGATCTTGCAGAGACCCGGAATCGTGAATTGACCGGGAGCCTCTTCACCACTGAGGGCTTTGCCGATTTCCGCTGCCAGGGCGTCAAAAACGCCGGCAATCTGCTTCTTGCTCAAGTCAGTTGCGGTTGCGATATTTCCATAGACTTCAGACTTCGTTGGTGCTTTTGCCATCTTAACAAACTCTCCATGTGGAAGAAAAAAAGAAAGGTTTGTGGAACTTTCACTTGAATAGCCTGATCCAAGACTCTCGTTGGACCCGAACAGGCGATGATTAGAAACATTTCGAGTTAAATTGCAACCCTTTTCCGGCTAAAAGCCCAGAAAATGGCTGACATTTTGCCTTCCTGGGAGATCCTGGCAAGGCTGACCAAGAGCAGTTACCTGTCCATATTTGTCAACCTCTGGCAGCAGCCTGGCGAATCATTTGGGTACCATCACCGAGAGGTCAGGAGCTTTTCTTGCAGAATCACAGGCGATTCTATAAGATATTTTGAGTCAGGAAGTTACGTAATCTTAGCAAGACGGCAAGAGTAGCCTTCAGAGGTTCAATTGGGGTTTGCCAGACAGGCTCCCCGGCAGATACTAGAAAAACGATTTGAACCCCAAATCGACGACCGGTGATGAACTGCCGAAAAAGGGACTTCGGGGCAGGAAACTTTTTTTTTGAAATCTCACAATTCGTCTGGAAAAGATGCCCAAACAGGCGTCTAACCATCAGTAGCAAAGGGCTTCATCGATGCTCAAAGAGATAGGAAATCAGCCCCTTGGGGTCTTTCGTGTTCGCCTCTGGCTGTTGGTTCTCTGGTTTGGTGCAAGCAGTTGCTGCTGGGCCCAGGGCACGGCTGACGTACAAAACGTCTTCTTGCCAGCCCCACGCGACCTGAGGCAATTATTGACCAGGGCCCGCAAGTCGCTGGACCAACAGGAATACGCCGACGCCGTCATGCAACTTGGCACCTTACTGACAAGTAAGAAACCGGCCGATGCAGCAGAGAACAGTCCTGAAAACCAGGATTTTTTCATTGCTGTGCAGGGAAATCCGGAGAAATCAACCAGCCTCAAAACCGAGGCTCAGCGGCTGCTCGGATCGATGCCCAAGCAGGGCCGCGACCTCTACGAACTTCAATTCGGAACCGATGCACGATTACTGCTCGACAAGGCCATCCAAGCCGGAGATGCGACGAAATTAACCGAAGTCACCCGCCAGTATTTTCACACCCAAGCTGGCTACGAAGCAACGATTTTACTAGGCCGCTACGAATTGGACCACGGTCGTCCGCTGGCGGCAGCACTCTGTTTCAAACGGGTCTCCGAGGCGACCGATGCTCGCCAACAATTCGACCCGGAGTTGTCCCTATTGTTGGCTACGTCCTGGCTTCATGCGGACCTGGCTGATCATTGCCAGCAGACATTGCTTGAGCTCAAGAAACGCTCACCCGACGCCAAGCTCCGTATCGGGACTCGACAAGTCCAACTGTTTCAGAATCCGAACGAAGCAGTTGCCTGGCTGAGAAACACGGTCGGCGTCCAGTTCCAGCAAGCGGGCCCGGGAGCCATGCAATGGGTGATGTTTCGAGGCAATGCAGCCCGTACCGCCAGTATGCGTGGTGGGCTACCGTTGGCCTTTCTCCGCTGGCAAGTGCCGACGGCGAATGATGCGGTGGACGAACAGTACATCGAACAACTGACTAAGCAATACAAGGACGACCAACTGCCAGCCTTGCCCGGACTTCATCCGCTGGTCGTTGACGACGTGGTATTAATGCGCACCCCGGAGCGACTGATCGCAGTTGACTTCCCGACCGGCAAACGGATTTGGGAATTCCCCTGGTTTGACACTCCGGATGAAGACGCGTTGCGAGACAGCCGCGTCCAAAATTCAGGCAACACCTCGAACACACGCCTGACTGAATTGAACCAGCGACTCTGGGA
>CAZXJC010000592.1:0-16097 GCA_964640885.1 uncultured Pirellulaceae bacterium
ATGGAACGGGTGCGCTGGGAGATTTTGGTTGCCATTACATGGACCTGGCTCACTGGGCCCTGGATCTAAAACATCCCACGCGTGTTTCGGCGGAAGGACCTCCCGTGGAAGCAGTCAGTACACCCGCCTGGACGATTGCACACTATGATTACCCCCAGCGAGGGAAGTTGCCGCCCGTCAAGTTGACCTGGTATGACAGCGGGAAACAGCCACCGCTGCTGGCCAAGTTGCGAGACAAGAACGGCCAGCCGGTGAAGAAAGGAAGCGGTCAATTATTCGTTGGCAAGGACGGCATGATTCTTTCTGATTACGGCAGCTATCGCCTCTTTCCAGAAGAGAAATTTGCTGACTTCAAACCGCCCAAGCAAACCATTGCGGCATCGGTTGGTCATCATCGCGAGTGGATTGATGCGATCAAGACCGGTGGTACCACTACCTGTAACTTTGATTACTCTGGCGCTTTAAGCGAGGCGGTCTTGCTTGGTACGGTTGCTTACCGCAGTGGTGAGACCATTAACTGGGATGCCAAGCAGTTCAAGGCGAAAAACGCTCCGGCAGCTCAACAGTTACTGCACAAGGAATACCGTAAGGGCTGGACCCTGTAAGCAAGGGACTGTTTCAAGGGAAGCAGGTTCTAGGCCAGGATGTCCGTGACGACGCGTGCTTCGCGGACCCCGGTTAGGCGTTCCTTGAGTCCATTGCGCTCGTAGAACAATTCTTCGTGGTGCAGTCCCAGCTGATGCAAGATGGTGGCGTGCCAGTCAGGAACGCTGACCCGTTTTTCTACTGCGGCAAAGCCCAGTGGGTCGGTTTCTCCATAACTGATACCACCCTTGATGCCTCCCCCGGCCAGCCAGCTGACCATGGCATTCTTGTTGTGATCTCGACCTGCTTTGTTGACGTTTTTGTCACCCGGTAACTGGGCGATTGGCAGGCGGCCGAATTCTCCCCCCCAGACAACAAGCGTATCGTCCAGTAAGCCACGACGTTTCAGGTCGGTCAATAATCCGGCGATGGGTTTATCGGTCCGGTCACAGGCGGCTTTCAGGCCACTGGTGAGTCCGGTATGGTTGTCCCAAATTTGGGCATCGATGAACAATTGGATAAATCGGACACCTCGTTCAACAAGGCGACGTGCATAAAGGCAGCGTCTTCCGTAAGAGTCAGTGGGTTCTTTACCAATACCATACAAATCGAGAGTTTCCTGGCTTTCGTCATTCAACTCCAAGGCATTGGAAGCTGCCAGCTGCATGCGAGCGGCCAGTTCGTAGGTGGCGATCCGGGCATTTAAATTGGGTTGGCCAGTTCGCTGTCGGCGATGGATTTCATCAAGGCCGGCTAACAGTTGTCGTTCAACTGCCGTGACAGAATTTGGTTCATCAAATTCGCGTGACAGGTTTAAGACGGGTGAGCCAGTGCTGCGAAACCGTGTTCCCTGGTAGACGGGTGGCAAGAAACCGGCTTGCCAGTTTTGCGTACGGTTAATTGGCAACCCTTTTGGATCATCGAGTACTACGTAGGCTGGCAGGTTTTGATTTTCGCTACCTAGTCCATAAGTTACCCAGGCGCCGAGGGTGGGTAGTCCAGGATTCATCCGCCCACTTTGGATAATAAACAAGGCTGGTTCATGCGTTAGGTTAAAAGTGTACATGGACCGGATAACTGCGATGTCATCCACTCGGGTAGCCAAGTGAGGCATGGCATCGGAAACCCAGGTACCGGAATCACCGTGTTGAGCGAACTTGTAGGGGCACCGCATCAGTGCTCCGGCGGCTGTGGGATTTTCGACTTCGCCTGCAATCTTATCGAAGTACGCTTCTCCGTGCCGTTTGTTGAGTTCGGGTTTTGGATCGAACAGGTCCATTTGGCTGGGCCCGCCGTTCATGAACAAATGAATCACTGACTTGGCCCGTGGCTCGCCAGCAGGCTGACGAGGTTTTAAATCGTAGAACTTGTCGGCCGATGATTCCGTGGTCTCGTTTGCCCGGGCCCGGCTGGGCGTGAAGAGATCGTTGCCCAGCAACCAAGTCAGGGCAGCAGCCTGCATTCCCTGTCCGGCGTGGTGAAACCACTGGCGGCGAGTTACGGGGCTATGCGGTAAAGGCGTCTTAATAGTCATGAATCGTGATGCTGGTTTCCAGGGATATTTAATCAATATAAATAAAGGCGGCCAGGTTAATGCCCGCATGACAGAAGTTTTCCAGGGCTCGCTGTGGTGCTTCGGCCGTTTTCTGGGGTTGCTCCTGTTTCCATTGCAAAGTCAATTTGTCGAGATAGCTTAACGACAGTTCCAATTCAGCTTTGCTCGGACTGCGACTTAAGGCAATCAAGTAAGCTTGTTTGATTTGTGCCTGGCGGTCATTGCCGGCCTCACTTTTGACGCGACCAGCAAAGGCGACAGACAAGTCGTGAATCATCATAATGTTGAGTAAGTGTAACGCTTGTGGGGCAACGGTGGAGTTCATCCATTCTACACAGTTTGGATTCATTTGCGGTCGATCAAAGGTACCCAGGATGGTTAGCGGCTGGGTTCGTCGCTGAATTACGTAAACACTTCGTCGCCAACTTCCTTGAATTGGCTGAGAGATGACGAGTCCATCACTGCGGGCCTCCACCGGGTCAGCTGGACCGAAGGGAGTTAGTCTTAAGCGGTCCGAGACACTCAGTAATGCGTCACGTAACATTTCCGCATCCAGCCTTCTTAGTGGCATGCGCGAGAGCCAGATATTGTCTGGATCGGCTTCGAGGTGTGCCTTGGTGACTTTACTTTGCTGTCGATAAGTAGCCGATGTCATGATTACGCGGTGTAGATGCTTGATGCTCCAACCGGAATCGATGAGTTCCGTTGCCAGCCAGTCCAGTAGTTCGGGATGTGTGGGGCGAGCGCCGGCTCGACCAAAGTTGTCCAGGGTCGTGACGATACCCTGTTGGAAATGGTGCTTCCAAATGCGATTGGCAATGACGCGAGAAGTGAGCGGATGTTCGGGTTGGGTTAGCCAGCGTGCTAATGCCAGGCGACGACCGGTACCCGGTGCCTGGTCCGTTGATGGCCTGTTTACGATTGCCGTGGCACCAGGGGTGAGTACGGCTGGCAAGCCGGGTTCGACCAGTCGGCCTGGTGTCAGGTAGTTTCCGCGACGCAGGATATAAGTCGGTGATGGTTCACCACGATCCCACAGAGCACGGATTAAGGGCTGAGGTTTTTCCTGCTCTTTGGTCTTCTTGATTTCAGCTTGTGCTGTGTCGTAATATTTTTTGAAGGCCTGGTTAGTTTTCAGCAGATTGTCTCGAGTAATGTTGAGGGACGCTGCAAACTTGTCGGCCAGGTATTTTTGTACCGCATCCCGTTTGTCTGCGGGTGTTGCTAACATTCGCTCAATATCGGCCTGGATGGCGGCGGGCAGTTTCTTAATCCGCCCTTGTTGTTCTACTTGAACAAGACGCTTTTCTTCTTCGCCAATTCGCTTCTCGATGGAGGCTACAGCCTCCTTGATCGATTGTTGATGTTGGAGCCAGGCATCGCGCTCGGCGGTTGAGATGGCAGCGAGATATCGATCTCGTGATCCTGGGTCGCCACTTTGACGGGTTGGCTTGAGCCAGTCATTTTCATCAATAGCTCCCTTGAAGATTGCCGCCAGGCGGTAGTAATCCCGTTGTGGGATGGGATCAAATTTGTGACTGTGGCAGCGAGCACATTTGACGGTTAACCCCATTACGGAAGAGCTAAAGACCTCCAGTGTATCGTCAATAATTTCCAAGCGGTCCGGGACAAAGTTAGTAATGCCAAAGTAAGTTGCGTCTGGCACCATTCGTAAAAATCCCGTGGCAACCAGGTTGTCGTGAACCTGACTGCTGACGCTGTCTGGATTTGAGTAATTAGCCAGCTCATCACCAGCTACCTGTTCCATGAGAAAGCGTGCATAGGATTTGTCAGCGTTCCAGGAGCGTATTACGTAATCCCGGTAGCGGTAAGCGAATGGACGAATGGAGTCACTGTGTTGAATTCCTTCACTGTCCGCATAGCCAGCAAGGTCTAACCAGAATCCACCCCAGCGTTCGCCGTATTGAGGTGATGCCAGCAAGCGGTCTAGCAATCTTTCGTAGGCACCCGGTGCCTGGTCGTTCAGGAATTCACTTACCTGGGCAGGTGAAGGCGGTAATCCGAGCAGGTCGTAATAAGCGCGTCGCAACAAGACCAGCGGATCGCTGGCAGGAGACAGGGTTAGCCCTTTCTTTTCCAAAGCAGCGGTGGTGAAATGGTCGACCGAGCCGTGTAACGGGATCGGTGACTTGACCATGGGCACGGCTGGACGACGAGGTGGCTGAAAGGACCAAAACTGACGATCTTCATCACTCACCAGTGGATCTTTGTTACCACGAACCACATTGGCTGGTCGCTGATCTGCGTGAGCCCCCTGCTCGATCCATTTACTAAGAAGTGCGATTTCACCTGTTTCCATCGGTTTAACACTATAGTTTACGAGCTCTCGGTGTGGTGGCATTTCACCGTTATGGATCCGTTTGAGCAGCAGGCTTTCGGCCGGTTTGCCAGGCACAATGGCCGGGCCAGATTTTCCACCCTTGAGCATGGCAGCTTGCGAACGAAGGTCGAGCCCGCCCTCTTGCTTGCGTGTACCATGGCAGACGGTGCAACGCAGTTGCAAAATAGGAAGAACCGCCCATTGAGAAATCGCTTGGGATTTCTTTGCCGACCCGGAGTGACCACCGGCTTGAATCCAGTGCTTGAGTAACTTGATTTCTTGTTTGGTTAAAGGGTTCTTTCCTTTAGGAGGCATTTCGCCGTCGACAATTTTTTCGATCAGTAGACTTTCTGATGGTTTTCCCGGTACCAGCAGTTGTCCTGATTCACCACCGGCTTGAAGTCCCTCGCTGGTTGTCAGATCCAATTCACCCTTGGATGACTTGCGGTTATGACATTCTCCGCACCGCGACAGAAGCAAGGGTTTGATTTGGTCTTCGAACAACAATTGGTTAGCACTTGCCGCTGGCTCTTCTGCTGCCAGCAGCGTGCTACTCAGGTAAGCGTTGAGGAGGGCTACTGTGGCCAGAGATGAGATCAATAGCTGGCCGGGTGTTGGCAGCAGATGATGGTGGATTTGCTTCATACCGAAAACTGTCGCTATAAAAATTTTGAAATGGGGGGTTACCCGTTGAAAGCCCGCATTAATTTTCGACCCTTATATAGATTATAAACATCATCCGCTGTTAATGGGCGGGGTCCTGTGTCTCGAGGATGCCAGTAAATATCGGCAGAATCTGCTATCACGACTACCGCAGAGCCATCTTGCTCTGCTTCGGCGACCAAAACAGGATCTCCCAGAAAAGATCCCCAGGTGTGCAGTTCAATTTCCTGGTAACCAGAATGATCAAGGATTTCCTGGAATTGTGCTGCGTTGACCCTTTGCGACTCGTTTAATTGTGTTGCTGCCTGTTGTTGAATTTCTTCGTGTTCAGCATGCCAGCCAGCAAAAATAGCATAGGCGTCGGCCGGTGGAAGATCCGTAAGATTGGCCGTAATGCTATGTGTTACCGGTCCCACGATTCCAAGATTGCTATAACCGGTCTCACCAAAACGGAAATGGTAGCGTATCAAGTAGCAGTCAACAGGCGTTTCGTATCCGGGCCAAAATTGTCTGCACTGGTCAATGCACTCCAACTCCGTTGGCGGTATTCCCATTTGCTGTTCGTGTGACAGCCACAAGGCCAGTTCTCCTTCGGCTTTGGCCACATCGGTCAAATAGTCAGCATCAATTTGGTCTGCAAGGTCAAGTTCATCGGCATAGGCAAGGGCGTGAAGTCGAACCACGGGTTCAGCCGCTAATGCAATCAAGGTTTCAACACCTGCCTCTTCTCCCAGCTTCGCTAGCGCGGCCGATGCCTCCACCTGTAAACGTCGATGGGGTAATTCCATGGTTTGACGGAGCACGGCGATTGACGATGACTCGCCAATTAGCGCCAGTGCATCGCAGCCGGCAATCACCAGTGACACGCTTTCAGAGATAGTTTGGCTCAGTTGCTGAATGTTGTCTTCGCCAGTTCCCGGTTGTTCTATCAGGTATTGCAGTCGCTGGTTGAGATCTCGCATTAATAACTGAAGAGATTCCAGCCAGCCGCTGGCAGGGTGTTGAGTAAAGTGTTCTTTGCGAACCAGGTAATTGGTTAAGTCGAGTGTTGCCGCTGCGACACTAGGGTGCTCCAGGGTATCGAGCAGGCGAGGAAATAATTGGTCGTAAGGAAGCTTCCGGTCCTGGAAAAGAGGTGCGAAGATGACACCGACGGTAGTGGAAGACGACGGCGGGTCGGTGGCAAGCTGATCGGCGAGGGCCGCTAAGCAGGCCGCGTCGCCAACCTGCGTGCAGAGGTGCAATAGCTGGTATCGAATTTTACTGTCGGAGCCAAGCACCTGGTACAGCCGTAAGATTGTCTCGAGACAGGTAGCCTGCCAGACATGGGGTTGTGCCAAGTGTTGTACCAGCAGGGTCAGCAGTTGTTCCCAGGCAATCTCCTGTTGACGCGAAACGGGACCTTGTTGTTCACAAAGATGTTCTAGCAAGCTGTCCAGTGGTATCTGGGGACCATTGAGCAGTTGTTCTTGGAACCCCTGGGCTGCTTGCTGAACGTCATCCAAGTCCGGTGAGGCTGCAGTGAGCAATGAGACGAGTTTTGGCCAAGGCTGATTCATAATGACTGAGAGTAACGCAAATAACAGATGCTGGGGAGGCCCAGTGATTCTCGAGGAAGTTATACAATCCACCTTGACGTAGTTGCTGTAAAACTGCTTCAATGCGGCACTTCAGTCGCTTGCCGAAGTGATTGATTAGTGGGGCCTTTTGCGGGGCCGACAGGAATTCTACAGGAGTGACAGGCAATCTTGACTGATCCAGATGAACAACCGCAGCCTCAATTTGAGGATTTCGATTTATCCGATGAGATGATGGCAGCGTTGGAACATGCGGGCTATGAAACGCCAACGCCGGTTCAAGCTGGAATTATTACTGGCGCGCTTGATGGCCAGGACCTGATTGGCCAGGCCCAGACAGGCACAGGCAAAACAGCGGCCTTTGCGATTCCCATTCTTGAACAGTTGTCTCCTGAAGAGGAGATCTCCAAGCCCCAAGCGCTTATTTTAGCTCCTACGCGTGAACTGGCGGTTCAGGTTTCTGGTGAGTTTGAGAAACTGGCCTACAAGCAGAAAGTACGAACCATAGCCGTCTATGGTGGCAAGCCGATTCGGGGTCAGATTGAACAGTTGAAACGTAGCGTTCAGGTTGTGGTTGGTACACCGGGTCGTGTTTTAGACCACATTCAGCGCCGGACACTTGATTTACGGGAAGTCTGGTGTGTTGTTCTGGATGAAGCAGATCGCATGCTTGATATCGGGTTTCGTCCAGATATCGAGAAAATATTGCGACAGTGTACGTGCAAAGATCGACAGACGCTGTTGTTGAGTGCGACGGTGCCAAAGTCCATTCTCGGTTTGGCAAAGCGTTATATGTATGAACCAACGACGCTGAATTTTTCACCGAAAGACTTAGCTGTTGAAACGATCGATCAGTATTACTACACGGTTGAACAACGACGAAAACTTCCCTTGCTGCTAAGGCTCCTTAAGGAAGAGGAGCCTCATCTGTCGATTGTGTTTTGTCGTACCAAGCGACGAACCGAGCGTGTCTACCAGCAATTAAAATCAGAGATTGGCAGCGTATCATGTATTCATGGTGATATGCAGCAGGGTGCACGGGATCGCGTGATGGGGAATTTCCGCAAGGGAAAAGTTCGTTGCCTGGTGGCGACCGACGTTGTGGGCCGCGGGATTGATGTATCGGGAGTATCACACATCTTCAACTTCGACTTGCCCCAATCGAGTGACGATTACGTGCATCGAGTGGGTCGGACCGGACGGATGGGACGAGAAGGAGTTGCCTTTTCTTTTGTCTTGCCGGACCAGGGTTCGGAGTTGACACAGATTGAACAACGAATTAATCGATTATTGGAACGAAGAGAAATGGCGGGCTTCGAAGTGGGAAGTCCTTTAGTAGATGAATCGGGTCAGCCTGCTGAACAACCCCCGCCGCCCCCTTCTTCGATGCTACGACGACCCCGTAAACGATACCGTCGAGGACTTTAAATAGTCTCGCGGTGGTTTCTGGCCGGCAGGCATGGATCAAACTCGCACGATCAGGCTCTCTGGTCTAAAATGCAGTAGTTGATTCCAGCGAGCAACGGGAGCAGCATGCGAGTGCGTTTGTGCAAATTACTGGCGAAGGTGACAGCGTTGCTGATGATCTGCCTGTTGCTGGCGGGTTGTGGGACGGAAAAGAGTCCGCCTGTGAAGGGAAAGTCGCCGGTTGCTAAATCGCCAGCTGTTGGTTCTCGCAAGCGGCCGCGCGCGAACCCGCCGCCTTCCCAGCCAGCGAAGCCAGCTGAAAAACCCGTAGCAGACTCGGCGGCACCCGTTGAAGAACCAGCGACTCAGCCCGCGCAACCGGTGACTCCGTTACCAGTCAGGTTTGCCGGTTTGCAGGAAGCACTCGAAGGTACTCCGCTGGACGAGGAACGGATTCGAGCTCATGGCATTCGTCGCCTGTCGGGAAAGCAGCTGACGTTGTACACCGATTTACCTCAAGACCCAGCGATTGAGGAGCTGCTGACGGTTTTTGATTTAGCCATACCGCAGTGGATCGCTTACTTCCAGGTGCCAGCTGAAAAAGTTGCAGACTGGCATGTTATTGGTCGACTCATGAAAGATAAGACTCGTTTTCAGAAAGCGGGTCTGTTGCCCGAGAGCTTGCCTCCCTTCGGACATGGATTTAATTACAAGAATCATTTATGGGTCTATGACCAGGCAACCGACTATTATCGCCGGCATCTTTTGCTGCACGAAGGAACCCACAGCTTCATGGAGATTTTCCTGGGGGGCGCTGGACCGGCCTGGTACCGAGAAGGAATGGCCGAGCTGCTGGGAACCCATCGCTGGGTTGAGGGGAAATTGCAGCTTAAGTATTTTCCGAAAGACAAGCAGGAAACACCCGGCTGGGGTCGTATCAAAATTATCAAGGATGAAGTTGCCGCTGGTCGAGGCATGATGTTGCCGAAAGTGTTGCGTTTTCCACCAACAGCACATCGCCAAGTGCAACCCTATGCCTGGTGCTGGGCAGCGGCCACGTTCTTTGACAGCCATCCTCAATACCGAGAGCAGTTTCATCAATTGAAGACTGAAGCAAGCGAAGTCAGCGATCAGTTTTCAGATCGCTTTTACGAGCGATTGAGAGATCAGTGGTCAGAGGTTCGGGACCAATGGCAGTGGTTTGTACTCAATATGGAATATGGGTTTGATGTGCAGCGGGAAGCGATTGATCCCAGGCCCGTGACACCGCTGACCGAGAAAGTCGTGGAAGTCGAAATTCGTGCCGATCGAGGCTGGCAATCGACAGGCTTACAACTGGCAGCCGGTTCGCAGGTTGAAATCGTAGCATCCGGGCGATACCAAATTGCAACCGAACCAGAAATCTGGTGGTGTGAACCCAATGGCGTTACGATCCACTATTACCGTCAGCGGCCGTTAGGAATGCTGTTGGCTGCCGTCAACGGACCTAGCACTACCGAACTGCCCCGCCTGGCAAACTTGCAGTCCATCGGTTTGGCTGGCAAAGTTAACACGGCACAAGCAGGGGTCTTGTTCCTGCGCATCAATGAATCTGGTGCCAATTTGGCGGATAACAAGGGGACCTGTACAGTTCGTATCAAGATGTCGGCTGCAGACTAAGAGTTCGTTTGCCAGCCGCTTGAGGACCATCCCTGATTGACGAAAACGGCACTAAGTCCAACAATGCAGAACTGCTCTTTGCGTCAGCGGTTTTCAGTACTGGCTGGCTGGATACGGGCATCAAAGGATTTGCCACAGGGACGGGAGAATGAACGGAATGAATTCGATACAGAGCAAAGATCCTCAAGTCTGGGCTGCAATTGAGTCTGAACAGCAGCGGCAGCGTCAGGGTCTAGAGATGATTGCCAGTGAAAACTACACCAGTCCGGCCGTGATGGAGGCGACTGGGAGTGTTTTGACAAATAAGTACGCCGAAGGTTACCCGGGGCGTCGCTATTATGGTGGTTGCGAACATGTTGATACGGTAGAAGAGCTGGCGCGAGAGCGAGCTTGTGAATTGTTCGGAGCTGAATTCGCGAACGTGCAGCCTCATTCCGGTTCACAGGCCAACATGGCAGTTTACTTGAGTTTGCTCGAGCCTGGTGATTCGGTACTGGGCTTGGACTTGGCTCATGGTGGACACCTTACCCATGGCATGCGATTGAATATCTCGGGAAAGCTTTACGACTTCCATTCTTATGGTGTGACTCCTGATACGCATCGAATTGATTTTGACCAGGTGGCCCAGTTAGCGAGGGAACATCAGCCAAAACTTATTGTGGCGGGTGCCAGCGCTTATCCACGTGAAATACCGCATCCTCGATTTGCCGAGATTGCCGAAGAGGTAGGAGCAAAGCTTTTTGTTGATATGGCACATTATGCTGGACTGGTAGCAGCTGGCTTACATCACAATCCAGTTGAAGTTGCAGATTTTGTTACTACGACGACCCATAAAACATTACGTGGCCCACGTGCCGGACTGGTACTCTGCAAGCAGGAATATGCGAAGGAGATCAACCGTAGTGTCTTTCCTGGTCTGCAAGGCGGACCGTTAATGCATGTTGTTGCAGCCAAGGCTATCTGTTTTGGCGAAGCACTGCAGCCTGAATTCAAGGAGTATGGCCAGGCAGTCATTGAGAACGCACAGGTGCTTGGTGAAGCACTGGTCGAAGGAAACCTGCAATTGATCAGTGGTGGCACGGACAATCATCTTTTGCTGGTTGATGTTACGGGTCTCGGTATTGGCGGAAAACTGGCGGAAGCCTGCCTTGATCAATGTGGTATCACCGTTAATAAAAATATGATTCCGTATGATGAGCGCAAGCCAGTTGACCCGTCAGGAATACGAATCGGGACCCCTGCTCTGACTACCCGTGGCATGGGACCGGATGAAATGCGTCGTATTGCAAACTGGATATTGGAAAGCCTCACTCACCCTGAAGATGAGGTCGTCCACGAACGTGTTCGACAGGAAGTATGTGAACTGGGAGATCAATTTCCCGTACCGATCGATGCCTGTGGTTCGATGGTTAGAGGATAAAAAAGTATGGCTAGCAAGAACAAGATTCTGATCGCTGATGACAACGAGGCGAATTGTGAATTACTGGAAGCCTACCTGGCTTCGGTAGACTGTGAAGTTCAAGTGGCAGTCGACGGACAAGATGCCCTCGACAAAGTTGCTGACTTTGAACCCGATTTAATCTTGCTGGATGTGATGATGCCCAAGCTTAGTGGTTTTGAAGTTTGCGAGACGCTCAAGGGGGATCCGGCCACTCGACGCATCATGGTGCTTATGGTGACCGCCTTGAATGAGCGTGGAGATATTGAACGAGCGGTCCAGGCCGGCACCGATGATTTTCTCTCTAAACCGGTCAACCAAGTCGAGTTGATAAAACGGGTTGAGAACATGCTGAAATTGAAAGATGTAACAGATGAGGTCAATCGATTGCGCTGTTACATCGAAGAAATGGAAGCGTCTACAGGGCCACAACAAGGGGAGTGAATGCCTCCCCTGACGGTATAAAGGCCCATTTTGGCCTGCTTGCATCACCTGGTTTCAGGAAGTCAGGCAGCTGTTTTGAAATGGTCAATGAGCTTGCTCCCAGGGGGATATCTGCGGTATTCTGAATGTTAGCTGGCTTCTGGGATTTACCGGGGTAACTGAATGTCTGGTCGTGGATTTTTACTGTCTTGGCGAATTGTCACTGCGGCGCTGTTGCTGGCGCTGTTGACTGGTTGGGAGAGTCGTTTGCCAGCTCAGGCGACTGATCAGCCAGCAACCAAGGAAGCGCCTTCTGCGCAACAGCTTAAGGTGGATCGCTTAATCCTCCAGTTGGGTGATCCACAATATGCCAATCGTACCCGTGCCCAGGAAGAACTGAAACAATTGGGCTTGGCGGCTTTTGATGCGCTGCACCGTGCTCAAGAACACGACGATATCGAGATTGCCATGCGTGCTCGATACCTTGTGCGTAGCATGCGAGTTCAGTGGGCCCTGGTTGATGATCCGCCGGCGGTTCGTAAGCTGCTCGTTGCCTATGGAGATCGGAGCAGTGCGGAACGGAAAAATCGCATGGAGAACCTGGCCAAGTTGCCCGAGAACCAGGGTCTTACGGCCCTCTGTCGCCTGGTTCGTTATGAGGCAAATGAACCACTCTCCAAACGGGCTGCTCTGCTGGTGATGCAACACGAGTTGCCGTCGAAGCAACCTCAAGCCGAGAAGATCGCGGGCCAACTAAAACAAGTCATTGGTACGAGTCGTCGGACTGCTGCCCAATGGATTCTGGCGTACGCCCAAACACTTCAAAAACCGGAGACAGTGCTGGCCACCTGGGACAAGTTGACCCGGGCGGAAGAAGTGACCCTGTCGCAGTTTCCAAAACAATCGAGTCGGGATATTACGCGTGACCTGTTGCGCTGGCAAGCAGCGATGTTGCGGAACTTGGATCGTCATGACGAGGCTATCGCCGTAATTCGGCGAACGCTCGATTTACTGGAGGGAACCAAGCAACAGTTGCTGGATATGCTCGACTGGCTCGTCGAGCGCGAGGCCTGGACAGTGATTGACGAAATTGTCGAGCGGTTTCCAGTGCAATTCAACAAGTATGCTGATTTGATGTACCAGGTAGCGGAATCGCAAGCGAAACAAGGTCGCATGGAACAGTCGGAAAAAACGGCTGCCCGAGCACTGGCAATTAATCCGGATGACACTCGTACTCATATCGAATCGGCAATTTGGCTACAACGCCGCGGCCTGATTCGCTGGTGCGAACAGGAATATCGACACGTTATTAAAATCAGTCAGCCTGAGTCGCGACAGCATATCTATTCACGATTTTTGCTGTCAGAAATATTGCACGACCAGGATCGAGATCTTGACGCGGCGAAAATATTGCAGGGCGTCGTGGAAATCATGAAACAGCCACAAGTTTTGAAGGACATCTCGGAAGGGTTTCAGCGTGATCCCGGTGGCATTCGTTCCCGAATGTACTATTTCTTTGCCCAACATCATGCGCAACAAAAAGAGCTGAAAAAACATCAAGAGTTTCTTGAAAAAGGCATAGCCGAAGATCCACGAGATGCTGATGTCTTGATCGCCATGTATCGCCTGCCCGATTCCGATACTGCCTGGAAAGAGAAAACTGAGTCGACGATCAGCAAGGCGGTAAAACATTTCCAGGAAGAGGTCAAGAAATATGAAACCGTGTTTCGACAGGCAGATAGCCCAGTTCAGCAGGATGCGGTGCGACGCAAGCTGGCGTCAGCCAATAATCAGTTGGCCTGGTTAGTAGCGAACACGATGGGCGATCTCGATGAAGCGCTACGTTGTAGTCACCGGTCCCTTGAATTGCGGCCCGGTAGTGCCGGATATCTGGATACCCTGGCACACTGTTACTATGCCAAGCGTGATTACAAGAATGCGGTTAAACATCAGTTAGAGGCTGTCAAGGGAGAGCCTCATTCTTCCCAGATGCAACGGCAACTAAAAGTCTTTCAGAAAGCCTTGCAGAAACAAGAATCGAAATAACCCGGGACAGCTTAACCGGGATCCTGCCGGTTTTACGGCATCTCAAAAACCGACTGACTCTTGACGATTGCGTAATCATCTGGAAACGTGTGGAAAGCCTGCACCAACATGCTGCGGTTTCGTGTTTCCACGTTGATGTAACTCAACGCTCCCACGGCCAGGCGACCGCTGGAATCGAATGTGTACAACAGGCCCTTGCGATCGCCATCGTGAGCTAGCTCTTGCTGGAATGTCCAGAAGACTTCAGGGTCGACAGTTTCCAATTGGAAATTAGCCCGGTAGGTTACCCCACCGCGACACTCCAAACGGTCACTCCGTTCACCCTTAAGCGGGTAGGACAATAAACGGCGACGCTGTGGTAGCGGATGCTGGGCAGAAGCGGCAACTTCCGTCAGCGTGATGCCGTCGTAACGCCAGGAAATAACGTGCCCCGCACTAGTTATGTCAATGGTCGCCTCGTACCCGCCCCGCGAAACGTGGCGACTTTTATAGACACGGAACAACTCCGGATGTAACGAACGTCCGTATAGTTGAAACGATAGATCGGCAACCTTGGGTCTAACGGAGAGCAATGCAAACGTTTCCTGAGATCAAATAGGTGTCACGAACCGGTCCATCTCAATAACCGGGTATCTCCCCATTATAGACCGGTCGGGAAACCTGAACAAAGCCGCTTTGCTAAACAGTTTCCACGCAAAACAGAAACACGCGAGGTCCTCTTGACAGATCTATCGAATGCTAGCAGATATTCCCACGAGCTTACTTAGAGTACGACGACCAGGATATCGTAGATTGCGTGGGTAGCGGCGGTGATGCCAAAGCCACGGCGCAGAAAGAGGATGGAGAAAAAGAAACCGGCCAGCAAGCGAAATAGAAAGCTATACCATTGAAAGATATCTCCGTAGCCGACAAAGGCTTGGTAGTGAGATGCGGCGAACAGGGTGCTACTGATCACTACAGCGCAAACGAGACTTTGCCGCTGGGAGCCACCGATCCAGCGAACTAGCCCGATGATGCCAGAGAGCAGCATGAGTCGAAAGAGCAGTTCTTCATAAATCCCAGCACCGAAATAGGGAATCAGGCGGGCCCAGGCACGTGAAAAAGAGGGTGGTACTTGTGGTTCCATGTTGGGGGACGCTGGCAGAATTTGCAGCGACCATTCGGAAGCAATGCGACCTTGCAAGTGTGCCAGGATTAGCAGGAAGACTGCCAGCGCAACGGATTCAAACAGCATCCGTGGTAATGCTGCCAGGTTGATTTTCCAGGGTTCTCGCAGTAGATGGTGCCAGGCCAGCAGGATTGTGCAGGTGATGACAGGTAGCAGGAAATACTGACCAAAGCCCATCCATTGCAAACTCTGCCTTAACCAGACATCCGCGCCGTTGCGCACAGTAGCTGGTCCCAGTAGCAACATGCCCGATTCGTAGGCAATCAGCATGGGAGCCAGAAAGATAAGACTTACCAGTGGACGGATCGATTCTTTTTGGTAGTCCAGTTGTATGTTTCGATAGGACATACGGTTTCTTAAGGCTGGCTTTCGTGACGGGCAGAGAAGAACGAAAACGACAGGGAGGGGGAATTCTGACAGTGTCAGTAAGGTTGGGTATTCGTCAACTTTCGGTTCATGGTCATTGCCTGTTTTGATTGTCGGAAGTAAATCGCTCGGCCCTTGAACGATCAGGCTAGTTAGACAATTGCTCTGGTTATGCCACTTAAACTCGATGCACCTGAAAAAAGCCGTGTGCTGGCTGGCACTGTCCCACTGTGAATCAACCACGATACGGTACAATGAACGGTTTCGTGAGAAATTCAACACTGCCCTGGTCATTGACCTGGTAGTTGGTTTAATTCGCCCGGTGGGAAGCAAGAAATGATCATTCAAACAAGCGATAAAGCTGTGATTTTTGAGACATGTGCCACGGGTTGGATTGCAGCGATTGCAACAGTTTTTGTCTTCGTGTGCAGCTCAATTAATCGACGGGCAGCGCTTATTGTCCCGGTCATCCTGTTGGGATTGGTTAGTTCTGTTGAAGCTGGGAATCGCGAAAAAGTTTGGATTCGTAGCTCTGTCGATCAATCAGACCAGCCAAGTTATTTAATTTTACCTGCCAAGTACGATCCCACTGCCAAGCCGGTTCCATTGTTGGTGTCATTGCATACCTGGAGTGGTAATCTTGAACAGCGCAATTTGAAACTGGAGCTGGCGGCGGAACGTAAAGGCTGGATATATCTGTTTCCTGACTTTCGGGGCGTTAATCAGCAGCCCCTGGCTTGTGGTTCTGCGACGGCTTGCCAGGACATCCTGGATGCAGTGGAGTGGGTTGCGTCGAAATATCGGGTTGATCGCCAACGCATTTACTTGACCGGGGTTTCTGGGGGCGGGCATATGACGATGCTCATGGT
>CAZXJC010000593.1:0-4009 GCA_964640885.1 uncultured Pirellulaceae bacterium
CGGGCAACGACGGTTAATTGCGGCGCTACGTCCCGAATAGCCTGGAGATGTAAAGAAGCCGCTGAAAAAGTAGTTTGCTGGTAAATCTCGGCCAATCGCGAATCAGGGCTTAGCTCGATCACATGGTCAACTGCCAGACGGGGAGGAAGTCGATGGGTAATCTCGTCACCTATCTCATCCGGTAGATGTTCGATCAGCGTACCTCCCAGGACGACGTTGATTACTTGTAAGCCCCGACAAATTCCTAGCACGGGTAACTGGTTGCTAATCGCCCATAGAACCAGCTGGAATTCATACGCATCGCGCTCCTGGTCGACACCATAAATCTCCGTATGACCGCTGCTACCATACCGATCGGGATGAATGTCGCCCCCACCAGCTAATAATAGTCCATCGATGCTGGTCAGCAGTGATTCCCAGGCAGGTTCCCCGGGTGCCAGTAAGATCGGCACACCTCCAGCCGCTCGCACTGCGTCAAGGTAAAGCCCGGGTATCGAGTACCGGCCATCCTCGTCACGGGCGTAAGTCGTAATTCCGATGGATGCCTGGGTCATGGAGTCAACTAGCGGTACTAGATCCGTTCAAAATATCGTTTCAATTCCCAGTCTGTAACCGCCTGGTCATAAGCCGCCTGTTCGGTTCGGAAAAAATGAGCGTAATGTTCTGCTACGTCTTCCCCCAGGACCTGTTGTACAAATTCACTGTTGGCAAACAGTTCGGTAGCTGTCTTTAGGTCGGCCGGTAATTGTCCAGACTCCGAGTTGTAAGCATTGCCGTCGAATGCTGCCGGTGGTTCGATCTGGTTGCGGATACCGTCCATGCCGGAGGCCAGCAGCGCTGCGTAAGTCAGATACGGGTTGCAGTCTGCACCCGGTATTCGACATTCAATGCGCAGCGAGGGACCCGACCCGACAATCCGAAACCCAGCGGTTCGGTTGTCAGGCGACCAGGCCAGCATAGTTGGGGCCCAGGATCCCGGACGAAACCGTTTGTACGAGTTGACGTTCGGTGCATAAAAGACCATGAATTCGGCAGCGTGGGCAATCCAGCCTCCCAGGAACCAGCGGAACGTGTTGGAACAGCGTATCGAACTCAACGTCTCGTTGCCAATAAATACATTCGTGTCTTCCTTGTCCCAAAGACTTAAGTGAACGTGGCAACTCGACCCCGCCATCTGGTCAGATGGCTTGGCCATGAAGGTGACACTACAGTCCATCTTGTCAGCAAGCTCCTTGGCACATTGCTTGACCAGTACGTGCCGGTCGGCCATTTCCAAGATCGTGGAGTAGCGAATATTGAGTTCCTGTTGGCCGTGTCCCCATTCTCCCTTGGAAGATTCCACGGGAATGCCACTAAATTTTAGAGCTTCACGAAATTCCTGGTTGTAGGGTTCGTCACGAGATCCCTGGAGCATATGGTAATCCTCGATATACCAACTGCTGGACTGTAATTGATGGAAGCCCTCCCGCCCCAGCGATTTGTAGGTATTTTCGTACAGGTAGTACTCCAGTTCGGAGGCTGTTTTTGCCGCATGACCAAGTTCACCCAGTTGTTCAATCTGTGATTTCAAGAGGGACCGGGGAGCCACCGGCAGCAATTCATGAAGTGATTCGGAAGTCACGTCACAGAGTACGATTGCGGTCTGGTTTAACCATGACGCAGTACGAAGGGTATTTAAGTCGGGGGCCAAGTGAAAATCACCGTAACCCCGATCCCAGTTGGCGAACTGGTAACCACCCACCGGTTCCATTTCCATGTCGACTGTTAACAGGTAGTTGCACGCATGGGTGCCATGCTCCATCGTACTTTCCAGGAAGTAGTCAACGTCAAAGCGTTTACATAACAATCGACAATAGAGGTCAGGAAAAACAGCCACCACGGTGTTAATCATGCCCTGCTCAGCTTGCTGCTTTAGCTGTTGACGGGTTAACAGATAGTCTGCGTTCATTGCCGATTCCTTATGCCGCGAGGGAATTTCTCTCACTCCAGTTCCCTGGCCGCCTCTGCCATTAATGCCACTTCTTCTTCCGGCGCCTGTGCCACCAGGTGATGTCGACTGTACAGGAAGAAATACAGGATGGCGATCAATAAGAATACACTAACACCGACAACTGCTGGTCGATAGTCTGGCTGAAAGAAACAGGCAACCAAGGCCAACAAGGATAACATCGCCCCCACCGCTGCTCCCGGGATTCCCAGTGGACTCCGGTAGGGGCGTGGCAGATCGGGCCGCGTGATTTTTAGCTTGATGTAACTGATCATCACCATGGCATAAGAAATGACGGCACCAAACACGGCCATATAGAGCAGCGTGCCGGGGAGTTCTTCCTTCGACGGGACGTGCCAAGTAGATGTCGCGACTTTTTTATGTTCTACGCGTATCCGAAAGTATGACGTACATTTGTCGCACCGAACCTCTCTCCCATTCAGCTTAGTATTACGTTCCCAAACCTTTTCGCAGTCGGGACAAACCACGATACCGCGATCGTGTTCTTTGTCTGGCTTCGACTTGGGGGCGGGTACGATTTTATCCAGGCTTGAAATCAAGAGGATACAGCCTAGACCAACCACGGCACCCAGGATTAACGCGCGGTGGGGTGTCTGGTAAGAACTGGTCTTGGATATCCAGCGGGGAAAGTAACCGGCCCGCGAAAGTGCAAATAAGACGCGGCCATAGGCATAGATGATCGTGTGAAAACTGGCAATTAAACCGGTCAGGGCAATCAATGTAAATGCCTGGGTTGTTAAACCCTCCCCAAAGACCGCCTTGAAGCCATCACTTAAGGGCGCACCAGAACTTCCCATGGCTTCTGCACCCCCGCCCACGCCACTATTGAGTACCATCGTAAACAGTGACAGGACCAACAGCGTAACGATGCCCAGGATCAACGCTCGGGGCATATCCCGAACCACGTCATGAGTTTCCTCGGCCGCCAGTGGCAATTGTTCGATCGCCAGGTAAAACCAGATTGCAAAGGGGAGCGCGGCAAAAACACTAGCCCAGCCACCGCCCAGCGTCTCGCCCAGGGAAGCAGGTTTCCCTTCCACGGCTAACAGGCTTGAGTCAAAAGAACCCGTGGCGATCACCGAAACGTAAAAGACAATTAGCACGGCAATGGCCAGTACAGTCACGATTAACCCTACCCGGAGTGTTAACTGGGAACCCAGGATATTGATCGTGACAAACAATGCGTAGGCAGCAACCCACCAGAGTTCGACCGGCACCGCTGGAAACAGCTCGTGTAAGTACCCGCCGATGTAATAAACAATGACTGCCGGGGTCAGAACATATTCGATCGTGTCGGTGACACCGCAGATGAAACCTCCGGTGGGTCCCAGTGCGTTGCGGGTAAAGGAATAAAACCCGCCGGCATGCGGAAGGGCGGCCGACAACTCAGCAATACTCAAAACCATGCAGACGTACATGATGGCCATGGCGAAGGTCGCCACGGCAAGTCCCCAAAATCCACCGGCCAATAATCCGCCATTCCAGCCACCGTAGTCGCCAGAAATGACCGCACCGACACCCAGTGCCCACAACAGGATCCAGCCAGCACTCGGTTTTAGCTTCCGATTTTCCAAGTAGGCGTTGCCGACACTCTCATAGCCCGCAACACCGGCCACCTGTTTTGACATAGTTAGGTTCTCAAACGATTAGGAAAAAGGAGCAGTGACGTTATCATCGAGTGGAAAAATCGGGCGAACACACTCGGTGTAAGGAAGGGAATGGAGATTAGCACTTGTTGAGCCAGGAACATCCACGGCCACGATGGTTGAAGTGATTTCATCATAGTAGGGTCGAAAACCATTAGGGGATTTGACTACTACCAGGTCAAACTCACGGGGATCTAAACCTTGCGATTTGTAGACCTGCTGGCCAACGACGAAAACAGTCTCCGAAGTAATGACGATACGGGTATCCTGATATGCCAGCACAGCGGTAGCACCGCCTTGTCCGCTCGTTCCATTCTCATAAACAAATTCACCATCTGACAGCCGCTCAACGGTG
>CAZXJC010000594.1:0-4965 GCA_964640885.1 uncultured Pirellulaceae bacterium
ATTCGATATGCTCCCACGTTATCGCTGTTATGTGGGGATGGTCGTAAGTTTAAACCGCCGACGCGGACCGCGGTTATTGAAACCGAATTGATGGCCGGTGAACCCGAGGAAACTGGGATTGAAGGAATTGATCAACTCAAAAAACGCATTGCCGGGCTGACGCAATTGCCTGTGCCACACGAGATCCCCGGTAACTTGCTGGTCGCCAATTGCAATCGGCTTATCGTGATGTCTGATTTGATTGGGCCAGGACGTGGACTATTTCAGTGGGTTCCAATTGCACAGGACCGGGCAAGGAAAGGTGATACGCTTGATTCCTGGTTCATGCTCCCGTGGGGCTCCTGTGACCAGGTGATGCTGCCGGCATTTCATACTTCGGCTGAAGATGCGATGCGGCGTGGAGGAAACGGGAACGAAGTCTTTTTTTCGGTCTGCGGATTGTTGTCGACCGGTACACGCACCGTTTTAATTAGCCGTTGGAGGACCGGTAGCCCACTGACTTATCCATTAATTGGGGAGTTTTCCGATCGGTTGACCAGGCAAGCACCGGACCAGGCCTGGCAGGATACGGTTAAATGGTTTTCACGTTTGCCATTAGACCCCTTAAAGGAACCTCGCGTTAAGGATCCGCAGGCAGCAATTCCGGTGACGGCACAACACCCGTTTTTCTGGACAGGATACATGGTCATTGATACCCAGCGCAGTAAACCAGTTGTCGAGGCCGAGGCAGCGAAACCTTGAGTAGGCTGCCAAGGTACCGTTTTTCGGATGCTGCAGGCTTGCTAGATTCCTGTCACAATGAGATTAGCTTAAAATTGTCAATCTTGACGGAACTTCTCGGCTACATCAGGTGTTTATACAAGCAGGCAAGGTATCCAATTGTACGACCCTGATTAACCCGCGCATGTTTGTCTAGGGCTGGAATTTACCCGCCCGCAAGGTGTTGCTAATGAACTACCGAACACTGTTTGGCCAGCTCTTGCTGGCAACGTATCTTTTCGCCTGCCAGCCTGGCCTACTCGATATTGCCAGTGGGCAGTCGTCACCCCGTGAAGCTGCCGGGAAGATTGACCAGTTGTTGACCAGTGAGCTTGCTTCCAAGACGCTCTCCAACCCGCCCGTGCCGGTAAAGCCTGTTGACGATGAAACATTTTTAAGGCGAGTCTTTATTGATCTGCTGGGTGAACCGCCGACGACCGATGATGTTCTGGCCTTCACACTCAATACGGATATTAACAAGCGTTCACAACTGGTTACGCAGTTACTGGCCGATGAGAGTTATGGGCGCAACTGGGCTCGTTATTGGCGCGATGTGATTCTCTATCGTCGTAGCGATGAACGAGGCTTGTTGAGTGCCAGGTCTCTGGAAAGTTACTTGACCGAACATTTCAATGAGAATACTTCCTGGGACAAGATAGCAACTGCCTTTGTAACGGCTCGTGGGGATGTGAAACAAAATGGTGCGACAGCCATCATCATGGCCCAACAGGGGCAACCAGAAGATACAGTCGCCGAAATGTCACGAATTTTTCTTGGCATCCAGATTCAATGTGCCCAGTGTCATGACCACCCAACCGATCGCTGGACGAGAGATCAGTTTCACCAGTTGGCTGCATTTTTCCCCCGTGTTTCCGTGCGACCGAAACGTGACCAGGATGTTCCCAGCTTCGAAGTGGTTGGATCGGACACGACGGTGGAAACCCAGCGCAAGTCAAATAACCGTTTTCGCGGAACCCCGGAACATCGTATGCCAGACCTGGAAAACCCGGAAAAACAAGGACAGATCATGCAGCCGATCTTTTTCGTGACCGGCGATGAAGTTTCCCTGGGCGCCCTGGATGCTGATCGTCGCAGTCAACTGGCCAGTTGGATGACCGGACCTGACAACCCCTGGTTCGCCAGGGCATTTGTGAATCGCATTTGGGCTGAACTGGTGGGCGAAGGATTTTATGATCCCGTCGATGACTTGGGACCGGGCCGAGCATGTTCTGCACCAGAGACGCTAGATTATTTAGCGGCTGCTTTCCGTGATCAGCAACATAATGTTAAGTGGCTGTTCGAGACCATACTTTTAACCGAGACTTATCAACGTGAGAGTCGGCGTCGCCGGACTTTCGAGGAAATGCCCCACCAGGCCAATTGTAGCCAGCGATTACGGGCCGATCAGCTGTTCTCCTCGCTGGTGACTGTCTTGCAAATGCCAGATTCTGCTGACCCCGGAAGACGTTCGCGTTCCAATCGATTTTCACCGCGAAATTCTTTCAACTCGGTCTTTGGATTTGATCCGAGTACCCGTCGTAGCGATGTTTCCGGAGCCATTCCACAGGCGTTGTTGATGATGAACTCACCACAAATTGGCCAGTATGTACTGGCTCGTCGCGATCGTATGCTGGGACGTTTATTGAATGAGGTCAGTGATGATCGGCAGGCCATTCGAGAGTTGTATGTCCAGGTCCTGTCGCGACAGCCTACCGACAAGGAATTGGCGACTTGTTTGAACTACCGACGTAACGTGGGTGATCGATCAGAAGCTTTTGAAGATATTCTTTGGTCGTTAATTAATACGGCAGAATTCTTGCACCGTAAATAAAGAGTTTGCAGCAGGCGCTTCGAAAGAGGAGTAAGAAATCATGGAAAGCCGACAGCCGAAGAGACACGTGCATCGACAACTTGATGTTTCTTTTGACCGTCGTGGAGGTCTCCGACGCCGAGACTTGTTGAAGGTTGCTGGTCTTTCCGGAATCAGTATTCCTGGTGTCGGCTGGATGAATCAACTGGCCGGATTTGCTCAGCAATTGAGGAAACAAAACCAGGCCTGTATTCTTCTCTGGATGCAGGGAGGCCCTAGTCAGTTTGAGACGTTTTCGCCACAAACTGCAAATGCCAGTGGTGGTGAGACAAAAGCAATATCGACCGCTGTTCCAGGTATTCAAATTGCCGAACACCTGCCGCAAACTGCCAAGATCATGGACCAGTTGTGCCTGATTCGTTCGATGCAGAGCAGGGAAGGAAGTCATCCACGGGCGACTCATTTAATGCAGACGGGATTCTTGCCAACCGCCAGTGTTAAGTATCCCGCTTTCGGAGCTCACGTGGCGCAACAACTGGGTGACCCGGATGCCGAATTGCCAGACTTTGTTACGATTGGCCGTCGACGAGGCAATACGGGTGGTGGGTTTCTGGGAGTCGACTATGACCCGTTCAAAATCAGTAGTCCGGAAAAAACACCGGACAATACTCAATTGACCACCACGGAATCACGTTATCGACGACGACTTGGACTGCTTGATCAGTTGCAGTCAGAATACGCAGCAAATGGAGGAGAAGAGGAAGTTGCTGACCAGCGTAAGTTGTATGCGAAATCTTCACGAATGATTCTTAGCAAGGACATGACTGCTTTTGATATCCAGCAGGAAAGTTCACAGACGCGGGCAGCCTATGGAGATTCCAGTTTTGGTAAAGGATGCCTGCTGGCCAGGCGCCTGGTTGAAACGGGTGTTAGCTTTGTGGAAGTTTCCCTGGGTAACTGGGATACCCATCAAGACAACTTTAATCGTAGCAAGGATCTTTGCGGGCAGTTGGACCAACCGTTTGCTCAACTGATCCGAGATCTCCAGCAGCGTGACATGCTGGAACGGACACTAGTGCTCTGGATGGGTGAATTTGGTCGAACTCCACGGATCAATGGACGCGGTGGACGGGATCATTTCCCCAAAGCTTTCAATGTGGCGCTTGCCGGCGGTGGAGTCCAGGGAGGACAGGTCATTGGCAAGACAACTTCTGATGGTGGCGATGTTGCAGATCGACTGGTTAAGGTTAATGACTTGTTGCGAACAGTTTGTCATAGCCTGAAAATTGATGCAGACCAGGAAAACATGAGTGCTGCAGGCCGCCCCATCCGTGTTGTTGATGGCGGCCAGGTTGTCGAGAAAGTTTTCGGCTAAGAGCACTGCTCTTCTGAACATGACCCAAAGGCGACTAATCCAGGTTGATTTGCCGAAAGAGCGGCAGATGCCGGTAATAGACTTCCAGGCAACAGACCGAGAGTGCTGTTACGTAAAGCCGTCCACCCGATTTTTCATGGGAGTTTCCACCTGGTTGGAAGCTGCCGAAGGCATGGCCATCGGTTACCTGAGCGTTGATGAGGGATTCACGCATGTAATAATTCCAGTCTTCCCACTGCTTGCCGCCCACGTGATGAAAGACCTGTGATGCATAGTAGAGGTAATACAAATCAGGTTTTTGTTTTTTTGGAGGACGAGTCCTGGCAAGGTGATTGATGCCTTCCGCAAGCCTGTTCTGGTTCCTGTTTGATCCCAAGTACATGCGACACAACAAGCCTTCGGCAGTCATGGCCGGCTTGGGGCCAGTGTTTGGCAGGTAACCGTATTGGCCACTGTTCTTCCATTCTGCCTTGTCCAGGTAGGCATTGGCTTTGTTCAATGTACTAGCTGGAACTTTCAGTCCGGCGGCCCGAGCACTCTGCAGGGCCATCACCTGCCAGCCCATAACACTTGTGTCCCCGGCTTCTTTGGGACTATATCGCCAGCCTCCTCCTTTTTCATCCTGTGCGTAAACAATGAAATCAATGGCCTTTTGCGCTGGACCGCGTAACCCCTTGTCCTGCGTGAGGGCAAATGCCTCGCACAAGGTAATCGCACAGAGTCCATGCGAATACATGCGACCACCAGGTTCCATGAAGTGCCCTGTTTCGTTGGCGCGACTGAGAATGAATTCGAGGCCGGCAAGAACATTTTTCTTGTATTTGCCGTCCTTGTGAGTTTGTCCTGCTCCCAGGAAGGGCAACAGGGCCATGGCGGTGGCACCTTTGGTAGCAGCAGCAAGATTGCCTGGATTGCCACAACGTCCCTGGCAGGCACCGGCTCGGTGATCGAAGCTCCAACTGCCGTTCGCGTTTTGATGCTCTGCGATCCAGTGCAATCCCCTGGCCACGGCGGCTTCTGT
>CAZXJC010000595.1:0-3225 GCA_964640885.1 uncultured Pirellulaceae bacterium
GTCGAATTGGTGGTGCGCCTGGCTCCGGTGTATAGATTGACTTGGGAAGAGAGGTGTCCTGGATAGCGTTGTCTTGCCTTAGTTGTCCTGTTGGTTCCTGCGAGTGGACGGTAAGTGTCAATTCGGTGAGGATGCCGATAACCGAGGAACTGGAAACAACGCCAAGGGGGCGGACAGCGGGAAAACTCCAAGTCTCGTAGTTTGGAGCTACCCGGATGGCAGTTATGTTAACTAGTTGATCCTTGGTTGTGGTCTCGGTCAATTCGACTTTCAGGACACGTTGCATTTCTTCTTCAATAACCAGCCAACGAGCCAGCAGGTTGGTTTGGACGTCGGTGATTTCAAATCCATTGGGAATTTGGAATTCGAAGCTTTCGACGGCACCATGCAGTACCTTGATTGATGTGGAGACGTGAATGCGTTCGAAGGCTTCGGCCAGTTCTGCAACCACGACGTTCCGTGCCTGCAGGACACGGTCAGCTTGCAGTCGCTTGTTGTTCAATGACATCACGAGGTTAACGGCGCTTCCGCTGGGCAATAACTCGAAATGAGTTACGTTGGCAGCTTCGTCGACGCGCCGACTAAGAACACTTGCCCCCGACTTTAATTCGATGTTCCCCGGTACGGTCATCGTGATGGTGGTGGCAGCCGTGGTTGGCAGTTGAAATCCCAAAGACTGCTGGGCGGCCGAGTGTTGAACGGGCAATTCAAATTGCATGTCGACTTGTTGAGTTCCCGGTTGTTGCAACACCAGTTGTAGGGGCTGCTTGTCCCGTTTTACTAGCCCCAACGAACGGTCCCCAATAGCGATCCGTTTGATAGAGACTCCGGAGATTGGTAGTGACAGGAGTTGAATACCTGCTGCTAGTGATTCAACCTGAAGCTTACCGCTAACCAGTGCATGGTTGTCATCGACTTGGATGTGGTAGCTGGCCCCTGTTAATGCTGTGTTCTGCGGTGGCAAGGTGCCTGGTTTCACGTTCGCTTTTTTGAGCAGGTCTGCGTATTGCTCGCGGCTCATGAAAATGCGTTCTGTGCCACTAGCCAGGATTGTTTTCAGGTCTTCAAAGGGGATGTAAATTTCCCGATTAGTAGGCGTTGGCTTCAAATTTCGCACGGGCATGCTCCTCGCCATGGCAGGCGAGTTAGTAGTTCCCGGCCTGGGTGCGCTGGCGCCGCCAAAAGGGGTGGCTGCTGGAGCGGCTGGCGGTTGAGCGTTGCTAGGGACCGTCATAGCGACGGTTACCAGCAGTAATAATGCACGAGTTAAACGTTTCATTCCTGGCCCTCCTGGCTGGAGTCATCTGCCGGGGGCTGGTCCTCGTCGTTGCCAGTTGCATCGGAGTTTTCTGGCTCGGTTGGAGTAGTTTCGTCCTCTTCCTGAGGAGGGTCGGTTTCGTCGGCAGGCTGGTGTGCGATTTCGTCCCCTGGACCGGGAGACTTGTCCAGGTTGCCATCTGGTCCAGTATCTTTGGGTGGATCCGAGTTACCCGGGTCGCTGACCGGATCTTTCTTGCGGGCGAAAATCCTGCTGAAAATGGGGAAGGGATTTTTTCGTAATAGCTGAGCCGCGTCGAGCGTGATCCAGGTAATAGCAATACCGAAGACGGTGACGGCGGCTTCGGCGCCAAATGCCGTGGCTGAGAGGAGCGGCAGGACAATGCCGATGGCGATGCTGACTGCCATCAGGACAATAAGCATAACAAGCTGATGTCCGAGCTTCTGGCGAATTCCAGCCACGGCGAAAACGCCTAGCAAGATAAAGACGCACAGGTGTAACCAGCGGCCAGTAATCGTTCGCACGGTAAGAGGCTTCTGGGGGTCTAAGGATGTAAAGGGAATCGGTTCACCGATTAAAGGGTTTTGGACGACGATCTCGCACCCGGCTCGGTGTTGCATGTCTTCAATGATCTGGTTGGAATCAGGTCGAGGTGTGGAATCCCCCATGCTCGCGGCGACGGCGGTGGCGACCAGCGAATCGATCCAGGAACCTGGTAAGTAATCGTCCCAGTCTCCGCTGTAGCCAATCAATTCGGAATCTTCCGGGATCTGTAAAAACAGATAACAGTCGTTGACAGCGGTTTGTTTGTCAAAGCCGAGAACGGGAATCTTGCCACCGCTGTTCTGGATGCGGTAGTTTACCTCCAGCAACACAGGCAGGTCGCCACTGGCGCTGCGTAGGGGAATGTAGTATTGCTTGTTCTCGGTCTCACCTTCGTATTCCAGGCTGGTTTCTACGCCGTTGATTTTCAGCGGTTCGGAGGTCATATCCGCCCCACTTGGGAAGGAAAGGCCGATTCGTTGATTTACACTGCGTACCAGCAGCACCGCCTGCACCGAGATGTTACTGTTTTGATCAAGTCGCACTCGGTAAACCGATCGTTCGATCGCGGTTGGTTTAATTTCTTCCAGGTCATATCGCGTAATTTTGGTCTGCAAGCTCCAGTCCTGATGGAATTCATAGGCTTGTGAGGCATTCTCGATTTTGCGATCATCCGCCAGGTCATGTTCCGGATCGATGGGCCGAAGATTCTTGCGGTTTTCCGTTGGCACGACATCCAGGTTTTCAGATTTGCTGATGACAATCTGTCCCGAAGCACGTTGAACCTCTTGAGGGATCAGGTAGGGGAGGTCCAGTAACGTAGACGATCCAATGTTCAGATCGCCGATTTCGCTTTGCCAGGTAAGTGTGAGCCGTTGTTTCCCGATAAGTTCCTGGCTGCTTTTGAGTTGCCAGGCGGTGTATCCTTCGGCCACATCCATTGGTGCGGGATCGAGGGGCGATTCCTGGATCGTATTGCTAGTATTGCGGATGATGCCAACCAGTGGCGTCGGTACATCCAGACGGAGTGTCTTAACTCCGCTGTAGAGGATTTGGTAATGCAACTCGACATTGTAGGTCACGGTTCCGGACTCAATGTCGACATGTATTAATTGATCAACATTGACTTCCGGTTGACGGCGAATCAATGAGAAGGTGCCGGTGAATTGCTCGGAGGAATACTCGTAAGAGTGTTGAGGTTGAAGTTGGGCTGGCAAACTTTGGACTCGAGCGACATCTTTGAAAGCCTCTATGAAAGAAACGCTGCGAATGCCATCCAGGTCACTTGGCGTTACCCGCAGGCTGATCGGGGCATTGACCACGATGTTGCCACTCACACGGTCAACGCGATCCGGATCAACACGAGGTATTTCCAACGGATAGTCGCTTGTCTCGCCTGTCGG
>CAZXJC010000596.1:0-3618 GCA_964640885.1 uncultured Pirellulaceae bacterium
TAGGAAAAACTTCGACTAAAAGCTTCGAAATGATCGCCCGTTTCCTCGGCACTCGAGACTACCCACATCAAAGGCCAGCCGAACAGGACACCAAGTAAAAAGTGAGTCATCGTAAATCCTGCCAGCAGGACCAATATCCAAACAATACTGACCAGCAAGACACCGAGTTCAAACCGCATCAGTAATAACCCCAACAAAGCCAGGGGGATCGCCAAAACCAGGATGATTACAATTGGAAACAAGGGAGAAAGTACGTAAGTACCGATCCTGCTACTGGCATATCTCAAAGCGGTCCGCATGGAAACGGCTTCATCACATCCCAATCGCATCACCGCAATCCGAGTGATAGCGCCACCGAAGAGTCCCCAGACCAACAGTGTCCAAAGCGTGCCAGTGGCCAGCACAAGGCAATCCGACCAGCTCGGTTGCAGGAAAAAACGCTGAAACGGCGTTACCACTCGTCGAAACACACCGGTAATCGCCGACCGACCTCCGAATTCAATCTTCTCCCATGTCGATCCAGGGAAATCAGCCAATTCAGAGTAAAGCGAATCTTCAGCCTGCGTATCCGCTACTTCCTCGTCGACCAAATCTTCCTCGGGAGGATCGTCGTCTGGATACTTCTCTTCCTGTTCGTCCGCATCGGGACCTTCCTGCGCTTTCAACTCTTCCTTTTGCTCGGACGAGAATTCTCTCTGGAAAATTTCTTGTATCGACACCCCTGCGTTTTCTTTTGCTGGTTGAGTATCGCTACTTGTATCAGCCGCAGCTTTCTCTTTCTCATCTTGCGAAGCTGCCTCGGTGGGACCAGCTTCTTGATCGGACTCGACCAGCGTTGGCTGGTCGTAATGAAAGAGCAGTGTCGCTACGTTCCAGCCAATTGGATTAAGCAAGCAACCGATCGTTGCCAGCAGCAACAATTGGGGAGCCACCGAGGTGTGCAAGGCTCGCTGCAAAATCAACCATGGAAACAGTCGTCTCCAAGAAAACTCTCGCAACACATCATGGTCATCGGGCATCAGGTTGTCCTCTTAGCATCCAGCATCGATTCATTCCAGTTCCGCTGCCTCTTCTTCAAGATCCTGGATCCGACAGATACTGTACTCTTCATTCAACCAGCGACCCAGATCCAGTTGCTGACAGCGATCCGAACAGAACGGTACAACGCGAGATTCCTGGTAGTCGAATTGACCCTTGCAAACCGGACACTGGCTCTGAGCCATCGTGATCTATCTCCTAGCTTTCCAACACGTTGACCATTGTAGACAGGAGGCTTCTTTTTTACGAGACAAGATTATGGCTTCAGGAGCTCTCTTTCTTGCCGCTTCCGCCAGAAGAAGACGTTCCTGATGAGCTACTCGAGTCCGTAGACGAGGACTTCTTTTCTCCTGTCGATTTCGTTTCGGATTTTTTTTCTTTTGAACTTTGTTGAGATTTTTTGTCCGCGGCAGCAGCTTTCTTGTAATCAGCACTGCGATAATCAGTTTCATAGAAACCTGAACCTTTAAAGACAACGGCAGCACCTGTGCCAAATAATCGTTGCAATTTCAATCGACCACATTCTGGACACTTTCGTTTAATGGGATCGTTGATCCCTTGAAAGAGTTCGAAAAGGTGACCACATGCATTACATTCGTAATCGTATGTGGGCATGTTATGTATCCTCTTGTTGTTGAGTTTCTGGATCTTCTTCTGACGAATCTTCAGGCGCCTGGGCTACCATGACTTGGGATGGACGTACGATTCGATCCAACAACTGGTAACCTGCCTGGATTTCCTTAACAACCGTTCCCGGCGGATGTTCAGAGGTAGGTTGTTGCACGACGGCCTCATGCAAATTTGGATCAAACATCATCCCTTCGGCTTCAATGTGCTGGCACTGATGCTTAGTTAATATGCTCTCTAGCTGGCCACAAACCATCTGCACACCACTGAGGACCGCCTCATTCGCCTCACTTGGTTCGGCTGCTTCAACGGCCCGTCGCAAGTTATCCAGTGCCGGCAACAAATCTCGCATCAGCGTAATTCCTGCATAGCGCTGCTGTTCTTCCATTTCACGGCGCATTCGCTTGCGAGTATTTTCCAGTTCCGCTTGCTGGCGTAGGGCGCGCTGCTGAGCCTCCTCTAACTGTTCTTGCAGATCCTTTTCGGGCTCCTGCGAGTCCTCAAGCTGCTCTTCGCTCAACTCGCCGTCATCCTCAGCAGCCACCTCCGGCTGCGGACTGTTTTCGGCGGTCGGTTCCTCGTCCTCCCGATCATTAACCTCGGACGGGTCAGATTCTGGCGTCACCATCAGTCAACATCTCCTCTTAGTCTGCGAAATACCTTCAAGACAAAAACTGATCTCGCAACTTCTCTAGAAAACTCTTTCGTTCTGGCGTCACGTGGGCTTGTTCCAGTTCGGCCAGTTGTTTCAACAGGTCTTTCTGCTCACGGTTAATCTTGCTGGGAACTTCAATGTACGTACGAATGATCAGGTCACCACGGCCACCCGACTGTAATTCAGGTACCCCGCGCCGCGACAGGCGAAACAAGGTTCCCGACTGCGTACCACTAGGAATTTTTAACTCATCAGGTCCGTTTAAGGTAGGCACTTCCAGCGTTGCCCCAAGCGTCGCCTGTGTATAGGAAATCGGTAATTGCAGCAGTAAATCAGAACCATCACGTTGAAACAACTGGTGTGGTCGCACTTGAATAAAGCAATAACAGTCACCGTTGGGGCCACCATCAAGGCTCGGTTCTCCCTCCCCACTGATACGAACCCGGGTACCATCATCAACGCCAGCTGGGATCGCAACTTCGTGTTCCACATCACCCCCGGTGCGTCCCTGTCCCTGGCACGCTTTACAGGGATCGGTGGTAATGGCACCGGCGCCCTGGCAGGAAGGGCAGGTTGTTTGCACTCGCAAAATACCGGCAGACTGAACGACTTGGCCATTTCCTCCACAGCGGCGACAGGTTTGGGGATCGGAACCGGGTTGATTGCCACTCCCTTCACAAGTCTCACACAACTCGTGGCGACGAAATTTAACTGTCTTGGTGACGCCTTCAGCTGCCTCTTCCAGGTCCAACGTCAACTGGCAACGAATATCGGCTCCCCGGCGGTGGCGACGACTGCGCCCCCGGTTAAAGAGATCACCGAAGAGACCACCCCCAACGATATCTCCGAAAGCTTCGAAGATATCCTCCACGCTGCCATACTGAAAACCTTGCCCATCAACTCCAGCATGCCCATGCTGGTCATAACGAGCTCGTTTTTCCTGGTCGCCGAGAACTTCGTAGGCTTCTGCTGCTTCCTTAAAGCGGGCAACCGCATCTTCATCTTCGGAATTGCTATCCGGGTGATACTTAATCGCTAACTTACGATAGGCGCTGGCAATGTCTCCCTCCGAAGAATCGCGTGCAACCCCGAGCACTTCGTAATAGTCTCGTTTGTCAGCCATTTCGAGAATAGAGTCCTGGAATCAAGTCATCGATTGGATTACTGGATTCAAAATAAGATCAGCCACGACAAACTCGGCGACCCTCTTGCCTTTGCAAAAAGAGCCACCTCGATACCGAGGTGGCCCTGTTGGTTCTAGTCGATAAAACTGTTTAGCAACGTTCCTGTTGAATCTT
>CAZXJC010000597.1:0-8423 GCA_964640885.1 uncultured Pirellulaceae bacterium
ATCCGTATACAGGAGATGCAGTGGCCAAAAATCTATATACTCGTTTAACCCTCAAATAACAGGGTACGGATGCTACGGCTCGGTCAATTCCCGGTCACCACCTATCAGCTGTTGAGCTTTCCCCAAGGCTGAAACGGTGAAAGTTAGCGGGTAAAGCTTCTCATGATACCACAGCTTTGCGAAGTAGAAACCAACGACCGAGTTTTCTCGAAAACGGCCCGTCTCGACACGTTCTATAATCCACGCAAGTCCTTTTGTCACAACTTGTTGCGATTGATTGGAGATTGTGTCAGCCAGCAGAGCCTCAACGGCTAAGGTGGTCTCCTCTACGCTGCTTCGTGTCCCATATTGGAGGATTTCCAGCATCGCTGGGCCACCCCCCCAGCCGCCGTCCTCCTGCTGGGCTTCCCGCAACCACCGAAAGCCTCCTTGCGCCACTGGTTCCTCAACCCGTTGCCAGTCACGGTAGGCCAGCAGAACTTTGGCCGTTCCGTAAACCGGGTTTTCTTCTCGCGGGTGATCCTGGTTTCCGAACCACAAGGGAATCCAACTGCCATCGTCCTGTTGTTGCTTCTGCAAAAAACGAAAGCCACGATCGATTGATTGTTGCCATTGTCGGTCAGTGACTCGTAAATCAGGTAAACGATCTTGCCAGGCATGGAGTGCCCGCAAAGCATGGGCCGTCAAATCTGCTCCACTCCGATCAAAGGGCAGTTTCCCCCAGCCACGACAGAAAGTGGGCCAGCCACCGTTGCGATTTTGCAATTTCAAGAGCCAGTCAATGCCTGCTACGGCAGCCCCTTCAATCCGTTGACGATCAGCGTCTGTGCAAGATGGCGAGTTCCTCCAGGCATTTAACGCCAGCAGAGCACTTGGCGTGTCATCACTGTCTGGTACTGCACCACTCAGGTCGCTCCATCCCCAGCCGCCAGGCTGGGCACCAGTAAACGGGTGAGGCTCAGTATGTTGACAGTCAAGGAGCCAGTCCAGGCACGTTAAGCGGCCTAAATCTTCTCCCCCCGTGGCCAGGGCTTGTAACGCCAGTGTTGTGTTCCAGGTTGCCAGGTTGGTATCGATCGGCCAGCTGCCATCGCTGCGGACGGATTCAACCAGGAAACGAATCCCATGTGTTGTAACGGGGTGTGATTGGCGCTTCATGCTGGCCAGGCTCATCACTACAAAACTGGTTAAAGGAACAGCTTCCAGGTAACCGCCACTGGCGGGTTGCATAGTTTCCAGGACTCGCAGGCTCGGTTTGATCGCTGCGCGACGCAATAAACGAGTGAACGGATTCCAGGGTGGCTGGTGAAAGTAGCGTGCCTGGCCAATAGCCACCAGTGCCGGAATCGCGTAGCTGACAACAGGCAATCCGAGAAAGCGATAAAATGATTGCGGAAACCAGGCCAGTTCAAATGGCAAGGCGCTTATTTCTTTCCAGGAAACAAGCTTGGCTAATGCCAGGTTTGTCAAAATCGGAACAACAAAAGTCTTGTCCTTGCCATAACGTTTTCGCAGGCCGGAAAACCGCCCCTGGGCCTCCAGGTAAGCGTCGGCCCTGGCCAACTGGTCAGCCGCAGCTGTCGATTGGCCGGCTAAATGAAAAGCGGCAATGGCCAGGTAGGTGGTAGCAATGTTGGAATAGCTTTTGTCCGTATCTCCCCAGCCGCCGTCCTGGTTTTGATGATCTCGTAGCCAACTGATACCACCATCAATCAGTGACTGGCATGGCGCTGGCCCAACCACTGTCGGTTGTGATTGCTGGTTGCCCGCTGCTGCTGTTGCTCGCTGATAAACTGCCAGAGCACTGACTGCAGTGGCAGTTGAAAGCGCACTAGCTGACAGTTCCCCTTCCCAATAAGGGCGGTTGTGTCGCTCGTCCAAAAGTGCCTGTCGAGCAACGGAGTAGGCGTTTTGCAGTCGATCGAGGATCATTTTGCGGAGGCGCTAGCAAGGGAAGAAAAAACTGATTGTACCATGCCACTGTCCCCGAAGGGGTTGGGCAGCGGTACGGTTCGGCAGGTGATGTCGTGAGCTTTTTTGATAGTGCCAAAAACCCGTTAATAATCACAGCAAAATCCCGCTGGCTTAACTTCTTATCTGCTCTTACAATGAGCGACGCTAATCAAGACCGCTACCGGGCACTCAAGCCTCTCTCGTAATACTGCGACTGATTCACGGATGGATAATGGCTGGGCAACGAACCAAAACACGATCGCGTGTGAGTCCTAGGCAGAGTGAACCTATTTGGGCTTACTTGAGCGATGCTGATTTACTCGATTGGCGCATTTGTGACCTGGGCCTGAAGATCCCCGGGACCTTGCTGGCTGAACGTATCGAACGTCTCTACAAGGAAATGGAGCAGCGGGGAATTACGTTTCGGCCACCTTGCTGGTTGTCCGATGACTGGTTTTCACCAGACGGTGTGCCAGGGATCGCTATACCGTTCTTCATGGCCCATCCGCGACTGGCCCGGTTAGAGCGCAGCCAGATGGCGGAGGTTGAGGGAGGGAACAAGGATTGGTGCATGCGTATTTTGCGTCATGAAGCGGGGCACGCGATTGATACTGCCTATCGTCTTCGTCGTCGCCGCAGTTGGCAGCAGACGTTCGGCAAGGCATCTCAACCCTATCCAGAAGAATATGAACCAAAGCCGTATAGCAAGAGCTATGTTCTAAATCTTGAATCCTGGTATGCCCAGAGTCATCCTACGGAGGATTACGCCGAGACCTTTGCGGTTTGGGTTAAACCGCGATCGCGCTGGCGGACTGAATATGAAGGCTGGCCTGCGTTGCGGAAATTGGAATACATTGGAGAAGTGATGGCGGAGATCGCTGGCAAAAAAGCAGCAGTGGTTTCACGCGAACGAACCGATTCGGTTGCCACCCTCCGTAAAACTCTCGGTGAACATTATGCAGAACGTCGCAGGCACTATGGTATTGGCGAAGAGATCAGTGCAGATGACGGCTATGACGAAGACCTGTTGAGGTTATTTTCCAACGCTCCCGAGTATCGTAATCGACGTTCAGCGGCCAGTTTTTTGCGTCAATTGAAACCGGAAGCCAGGCGAGTGGTTGCCGAGTGGACCGGACAATATCAATACACGGTGAATCAAGTGATTGGTGAGATGATTGAGCGAAGTCGAGAGCTTTCACTTAAAGTTCATCGCTCTGAAAAAAAGACACGGCAAGATGCCCTGGTCTTATTGACGGTAAAAACGATGCATTACTTGCATGGCGGCTATCACAAAATGGCAATGTGATCGGTTGCAGGCCGTGTTCAAAACCCTTTTTGACGGCGATTGAGAATGAGGAAACTTCGTGTTCTGGTCCTCATGGACAGGGATTTTGTCCCGCCCGATAGCCTTGAGGGGTACCAACCGAATGAAATACTCGAATGGAAGACCGAGTACGATGTCGTTAGCACCTTGCGCGACATGGGGCACCATGTGCATCCCGTGGGGGTGAGTGATGACTTGGGAGAAATTCGCCAGGCGATTATCGATGGAAAGCCCCATATCGCTTTCAACTTGCTGGAAGAATTCCACGGAGTTGCACTCTTTGACCAGCATGTTGCCAGTTACTTGGAATTAATGCAGCAACCCTACACCGGATGTAATCCACGTGGCCTTACCCTGGGCCACGATAAGGTGCTCTGCAAACAGATTCTTACCTACCACCGGATTCCCACGCCACGTTTTGCAGTATTTGTTCGCAATAAGCTGATCCGGCCACAGCGCAAGCTGAAGTATCCGCTGCTGGTCAAATCAGTTTTCGAGGAAGCGTCCCTGGGGATCACGCGGGATTCCATTGTCTATACAGATAAGCAACTGGTTGATCGAGTTCTGCGGGTTCACGAGGAACTCAATACGGATGCCCTGGTCGAAGAATTTATTGAAGGGCGAGAATTTTACGTGGGAGTTATGGGTAACCAGCGATTGCAGACGTTTCCAGTGTGGGAATTGCTGTTTAAAAACTTACCGGAACACATTCCCAACATTGCAACGGCTCGTGTTAAGTGGGATATCGAATACCAGCAGCGATTGGGTGTTACGACTCGAGCCGTTACCGACCTGCCAGACGCCACGATCAGGAAGATCGTCAAGTTATGTAAGCGCATTTATCGCGCTCTCTACCTGAGTGGATATGCCAGAATTGATTTGCGAGTAAATCCTGAGGGACAGATCTATGTGTTGGAAGCTAACCCCAACCCCGATCTCTCCTACGGTGAGGATTTTGCTGAATCTGCCAGCACGATTAATATATCGTATGAAAAACTGCTGACCCGGATTGTCAATCTGGGATTGAGATACCAGCCGTCCTGGCGTGGTTAAAGTTCAGCCGTGTCGGCTGTACCTGCCAGGACTTCCTGTGGCTCTGGCTGGTCCTTGCTAAGACCACGTGTGTCTTGCCAGTTCTCTGGTTTAAAGTGTCGCTTGTACATCCCGTAGTCGTTGAACCAGAATCGTTTTGCGAAACGATAGGCCCATGATTTTTCCCGAATCTCGATATCAGGATTGTATTGCGAAGAGGTTGGCTGCATGGCTTCCAGTTCAGCGATCGCAGTCCCACGGACAGTGGTGTCGCGAGCTCCATGTCGATCTGCTAATTCCAGCAGCAAGTCAGGTCGTTCCATGATGATGCAACCGCGCGTCGATTGAGCGGCCGTTTCTCGAAAATCACGCAGGAACTCGGATTCGTTAAAAGTTTCACGCAACGGACGGTCATCGTGAATGGATTCCTTGGCAATCTGGATTACCGGGCAAGGTTCAATATCACCCCAGGGACTGATGTGGGGCGTGAACCCCGTGGCGGCGGGACAAAGCGCCTGGCCGTTCCCATCATGATAGGCGGCGATGATTACAATCGGCTTCTTCGCTCGCATATCTACGACAAATTGTCGTGCCTGGCGTGGTTGTTCGGGGCGTAATGCTAACTCGGGACAAGCTTCCGGACCGGCCGGTCGGTAGATGTGAAACCAGGTATACATAACACCCATTTCAATCAGTCGATCAATCCACGTTTCAGTCAATAAATCAAAATTGGTTTGACACAAACTGGTACAGACGCCGGTCAAGACTTTGTGCTTCAGGCAATTCTGCAGCCCTTCCATGGTCCGGTTTAAAACCTGCAGCTTGCCACGTCGTTCGTCACTGACAATTTCGTTCCCCTCCACACTGATCAGGGGAGTGCAGTTACCGAGCTTTCGTAGTCGGCGAGCAACCTCGTCGGTAATAAAGTGACCATTGGTAAAGATCTGGAAATAGCAGTCTGGATGAGCTTCCAGGATGTCCAGCAATTCTGGATGCATGAAAGGTTCGCCACCGAGAATCCCGAAAAAAGAGTAACCCATATCTTTGGATTCGCGGATCAAACGATTCATGGCTTCTACGTCAATCGTCTGTTGCTTGGCAGCAACATCAACCCAGCATCCCTGGCAACGCAGGTTACAACTGTTGGTGATTGAAATGTACAGAAACGGAGGAAAAAACTCACCGCGCTTGAGCCGTTTCTTGTGCCGCTGGACAGAGCGGATTCCTTTGAATCCAGCCGTCCAAGCTAACTTCCAGAGAAGTCGCTTGTTGGTTTCCATCAACAGTCGTTTGGCCATTCGAAAATACATGGCACTCAGGTGATCCTCAGTTTGCGAGCGGTAGGTACCGTAGAGATGTAATCCACGTAGTATAGCAGGAGAATGGCGAGAGAAACATTCATCGACAGAGGTCAGGATGACATCTCTGCAGAAAAATTCCAGGCTTACCAGAAAGGGGGAAACACCTTCTCACGGCCTGTAAAAGGTGCTATTCTATATAGTTCACAACCCAGTTTAGTAATTATATTTTCAATCGAGAGAAGTAGGAAATAAAGACCATGGCCAAGCCAAAACATAAGATCAAGAAGGCCAATCACGGTCGGCGGCCTGCCAATAGTCGGATGCGAAAAGCACGGCGTCAAAAAGTTCGTACCTGATCGACGGACTGAGCGGCTGTCTATCGCAGCGTCCTGCCTTTATCGTAAAGCTAGACCCTGGCACGATGCTATGCCTGTTCTTGGCCTCCGCTTAATAACTTGCGATACCAGTTCAGAGGAACCGTTGCGTGGCCGGTAAAGATTTACTGATCGATCCGTCACTCCTTGATTTCGACAACGTGATTGCGGATGTCGAGGAGATTCGACGTTACAATCCGCAACGGTTCGAAATGGAACAGCTGTCCGCAGTGATCTATGAAGACTTGGATGAATTTGCCTGCGCCGGCTACAAGGATATTGAACGGGACGAGTTCTGGGTGCGTGGCCATATGCCCAACATGCCCTTGATGCCCGGGGTGATCGTGTTGGAAGCAGCGGCCCAATTGTGCAGTTACTTTTCTCAAAAGCATAACTTGCTGGGTGCCAGCATGATTGGCTTTGGGGGCCTGGAAGATGTCCGGTTTCGAGCGCCGATTATTCCCGGTGATCGACTCGTACTAATCTGTAAAATGACAAAAGTTCGACCCGGACGGATGATCGTCTGTCGCTTTCAAGCGATCGTAGGCGAGAACCTGGCTGTCGATGGAATGCTCAAAGGGATTCCGATTCCAGTTGACTCACTGTAAAAGAATCACGGGTATCAAGCCGCGCTGATCGCGGCGCATGAACGCCGGATTCAGATCGTAGTTTTGATCGTCCCGCTGTTGTATCGTCCAGAAGATTCCGAGTACCGTTGACATGGGCCGACGCGCATTACCAAAAATTAACCCGGACCTGGATCTATCCAGCCACTGGAAAGATTGTGCGGAGCTACCGGAAAACTGGCAACTTGACCAGTTGTTTGATCGCTCGGCTCCACTAGAAGTTGAAGTCGGCAGTGGTAAAGGTCTGTTCCTGGAGCGGGCCACTGCCCGCCGACCGGAGAACAATTTTGCGGGCATTGAAGTTTCCCGAAAATATTGTCGATTTGCTGCTGCTCGCCTGGCCCGCCGTGAGCGATCTGATGCGATCATGCTCCACGGAGACGCTTTTGTTGTTTTTGCCCGACATATCGCGGACGCCTCGTTGCATGCGGTCCATGTCTACTTTCCAGATCCATGGTGGAAAAAACGACATCATAAACGTCGTATCATGCAGGAGGTTTTTTTGCAGGACGTCATCCGTACACTTGTTCCCCAGGGACGATTGCATTTTTGGACAGATGTGGGCGAGTACTTTGAAGCTAGCCTGGAATTGATTGCGGGCTTTCCAGAACTAAAAGGCCCCTTCGATGTCCCCGAAGTTGCCGCTGAACACGATCTTGACTTCCAGAGTCACTTTGAACGCCGCACGCGACTGGAAGCGTTGCCCGTTTTTCGATCAGAATTTGAGCGCTGTTGAAACAGGAAGATCTGCTTCAAAGCTTAACTGTGAACTTCGTAAGTTCGCTGGCTGGAGACACCCTTGTTCGAGTTCTCGAGGGCAATTTGATAAAGACCCTGGCCGGCGACGGTTGGGTATTGGCCCGTAATGCACGCCTGGCAAAGTTCGTTGCTATTGAAACCAATTGACTTGGAAATAGCACTGACGGGTAAATACCGAAGTGAATCGGCACCTAGCACCGAAGCCATCTCCTCTTGAACGGCATCTGTCAAACAGCCATCTTCCATGAATTTGGGTGCAAACAACTCATCTACCGTAGACATGTCAATGCCGTAAAAACAAGGAGCCACAATGGGCGGACAGGCAACTCGCACGTGAATTTCCTTTGCTCCGCCAAACTGGCGAATGCGTTCCAGCAGGACCTTCATCGTTGTCGATCGGACGATGGAATCCTCTACCAGGAAAATACGTTTTCCTGCCAACACATCCCTCAGCGGTGTGTACTTGGTCTCGGCCTTCTTGCGGCGATCGCTGCCCCCTTCGATAAACGTGCGTCCCGAATAACGATTGCGAATTAATCCTTCCTGGGAAGGAATGCCCAGTTCATAGGCCATCGAATCGGCAGCGGCCTTGCTGGTGTCGGGGACCGGCACCACGATGGTATCCCGGTCGATGGGAACTCTTCCGTCACTTAGTTCCCGTTGAGCCAGTTCCACACCCAAGGCCGTTCGAGACAGATAGACGCTGCGATCATCCAGGGTGCTGGCTACGTTCGCAAACTAAATCCACTCGAAGAAGCAATGCGCCCGTTTTGTGTCGGAGGCAAATGACTCGATATTGAATTTCCCATCGGTAATTGAAATCAAGCTACCCGGTGGTACCGAGTGAATATGATCAGGCTGGAACCCTAAGTTCAATAACGCGACACTTTCACTAGCAGCAGCAAACAGGGGACCTTCCTTGGCATAACAGAGTGGCTTGATCCCGAGAGGATCTCGTGCCACCATCATGTCACCCATCGCGTTCAGGTAAACCATGCTGTAAGCGCCATCAAATCGGGAGCTAATGCTTTTCATGATGTCGATCAGCGCCGGC
>CAZXJC010000598.1:0-7963 GCA_964640885.1 uncultured Pirellulaceae bacterium
AATACCTCGCTGACACTGGTTCGTCAGGCTTCACGCTTGCTTGCTGATTCACAGTGGGAAGAGGCCATCGAAGCAGTGCGAGGGATTGTCCGGACCGAAGGTTCCAAGTTGATCGCGGTCGATGCGGAAACTGCCAGCGGATCGGGACGACATTATCTCACCGTGCAACGGTATGCTCAGGGTTGGTTTGCTGCCTTGAACGAGCGGGCACCGGAAGCTTTGGCGCGTTACCGCCGCCAAGTAGATCCATTGGCTCGACGTTGGTTTACCGAGGCCCGTGCAACGCATGATCGACGGTTGTTAGAAAGAATAGTTGATGAGCTGTTTGCCAGCAGTTATGGAGATGATGCCCTTCTGTTACTTGGCGAGTACCGCTTGGAAGAGGGTGATTATGCGGGTGCCCGTGAAGCTTGGGAGCAGATTTTTGCTGACTTTCGCAGCTGGCCTAAGGTTACTGAGCCGCAAACAGGGCGAGGTCGTCCGTTGTGGTTGTCCTTGCGGTACTTGGAAAATGATAGGACATGGAAAACGGCATTATCCCGCCTCAACGCCGACTCGTCAGGCCAGGCCAGGTTGTTTTACCCCGACAGTGATCTGGAGCGACCGGCGATCTTGGCCAGGCTGACACTGGTTTCAGTTCTCGAAGGTCACCAGCAACGAGCTCAGAAAGAACTGGAGTACTTGCGTCGTGTTTATCCCGAAAGCCAGGGGAGATTAGCTGCCAAGACAGGCTCGTACGTTGGTATTCTTGAGCAATTGTTGACAAGCAGTGCTGAGTGGCAGCGGCCATCCCGGGAAGCGGGTTGGACGACTTTTGCCGGGACACCAGCGCGTTCGGGAACACATCGTCAGTCGATTGACATTCGGCATGTACCGACCTGGTTTCAGTCACTTCAGCATTGGTCTGCGGAGTTGGAGTTAATGAGTCTTGTGCGGCCTCGGATTGGGGAAGATATGCACAGGGTATTAAATTGTTTTCCGGTTATTCACCAGGGGATTGTTTACGTGAATGAACAGGCTCGTATTCGAGCCTTTCGATTGCGAGATGGTTTGCCAGCCTGGAATCCTGCGGATGAAACAGGCACAATTTTTGACACCGGTCTTGCCGCAGATCAGCTTAACCCGGGAGAGAAACATTATGGTGTGATCCGTGGGACGTTGACCATTAATCGGAACCGGCTGTTTGCTAAAGTGGGATCTCCGGTTTCGATGGCCAGCAATCGTGACGATCCACTGGTTCGAGCAGAAGGTTACCTGGTCGGACTTGATCTCAATGCGGAGGGCAAATTGTTGCCCGGCTTTCCACTTCGTCCTGACGGACCGCAATGGTCGTTCGAAGGCGCTCCGGTAATTAACGGAAATCAACTTTACGTCGGGATGCGTCGACGTGACCAGGTTCGGTCACATGCTTACCTGGCCTGCTTTGCCTTAGACACCGGCCAGCAGAGCTGGCGCGTGTTAATCTGTTCCGCGGAAACACCTGGCCAGGGGCAATGGCCCGAATTGACGCATCACCTGGTAACGCTCGATCATGGTTGGCTCTATTACAATACGAATGCTGGTGCCATCGCGGCGGTTCGTGCGACAGACGGTACTGTCCGGTGGATAACGACTTATCCGCGGATGACCTTTCAGGCGGGTGAGGCAGCGGGTGCGGGCACTCATTTTTTCCGCGATTTGAATCCTTGCTTGATACATCGTGGGGTGATCGTGGTTGCCCCCTCGGATAGCCCACAGGTTTTTGCACTCGAAGCAGCAACGGGTGAGGTCTTATGGTCAGAATCTTCTGGAAAAACTAGGGATGTCGTGCACTTGTTAGGAGTTGCCGGTAATGACTTGGTTGCCAGTGGCGACTATCTTTATTGGTTAGATCTCTACAATGGTCGTATTGGAAAGCAGTTTCCGGCCGGTGTTGATCGTGATGTTACAGCTGCCCGTCCGTCGCCAAGAGGTTTTGGGCGCGGCTTGATTGCTGGCGGTGAAGTCTATTGGCCGACACGTGAGTCGATTTATGTGTTTCGTTCTCAACCACTTGAGAGGGGGACGAGCTGGAGGTTGCATCGTCAAATCGACTTGCTTCCTCGGGGTGTAAGTGGCGGACATTTGGTTCTCTCGCAGGGCCGATTGTTACTGGTAACGGCCAGGCGTTTGTTTGCTTTTCAGAATGATTGACCTTTGTTGAAGAGCGTTTTAACGGTTTGTAAGGAATTCGGTAAATGTTGCAACAAGACGATGTTCAGTCGGCTCAAATGCTGCAAACGGCATGTCAGCAGACAACGGAACAGGTATCCAAGGTGATTGTCGGTCAGCAGGATGTTGTCGAGCAGTTGTTGATTGCTCTCTTTGCCCAAGGGCACTGTTTGTTGATCGGGGTGCCCGGGCTGGCAAAGACGTTGATGGTGCACACGCTCTCGCGTGCGCTCTCTCTCGACTTTAATCGCATCCAGTTTACGCCGGACCTGATGCCTGCAGATATAACGGGAACCGAGGTTATCCAGGAAGACAAGACCAGTGGACAACGAGATTTCCGTTTCGTGACGGGACCCGTGTTTACCAACGTACTGCTGGCGGATGAAATTAACCGTACGCCACCGAAGACACAGGCTGCCCTGCTGGAAGCGATGCAGGAGCGCCAGGTGACGGCTGGCGGCCAGCGACATGTGTTGCCGGATCCATTTTTTGTTCTGGCAACCCAAAATCCGATTGAACAAGAAGGAACTTATCCGTTACCCGAAGCGCAGCTTGACCGTTTCATGCTCAATGTGCTTGTTGATTATCCTGATGAAGCAGACGAGTTGGAGATTATCAAGCAGACGACGGATGCCGCAGAAGCGGAGTTGAGTACGGTATTAAATGCAGAACAGATTTTGGATGCCGCCCGCATTGTTCGGCAGGTGCCGATTGCCGATCACGTGGCTCGTTTTGCCTTGCAGCTAATCCGGGCTACACGCCCAGGGCGAGAGGAAAGCCTGGAACTGGTGGATGAACTGGTGATGTGGGGTGCTGGACCACGGGCTGGCCAGGATCTTGTCCTGGCAGCCAAAGTCAAAGCCTTGATGAGTGGGCGCTTGAGCGTTGACTTGGAGGATATTCAGGCGGTGGCTTATCCTGTATTGCGGCACCGTGTTAAGACGAACTTTAATGCCGAGTCAGATGGTGTCAGCTCGGATGACATCATTCGACAGTTGATCGAACATTTACTTCCAGCAACGGATGACGAGGGTCGACGTGGAAAACTCCCGGAAGTCTTTAGATCCCCAGACGCTCGCTAATATCCAGGGATTGCGACTGCGCGCACGGCATATCGTGGAGGGTTACGTAGCCGGTTTACATCGCAGTCCGTACCATGGTTTCTCAATTGAATTTGCCGAGCATCGCGAGTACGTGCCAGGTGACGATTTGCGATACCTGGACTGGAAGGTCTTAGCGCGCACGGACAAATTGTCACTTAAGCGGTACGAAGACGAGACCAATTTGATTGCCTACATCGTGCTAGATGTAAGCGAAAGTATGCAGTATCGGGGGCCCGGTGCCGCACTGAGCAAACTCGAATATGCCCAGTGTATGGCAGCTAGCCTGGCCTGGATGATCTTACGCCAACAGGATGCGGTCAGCCTGGTGACTTTTGATGAACAGGTTCAGACGTTTTTGCGACCAGCCAGTCACCCAGCGCATCTGCAGCAACTGGTTGACATCATGGAGTCTTCCAAGTCAGGAGCGAAGACGTCGATGGGACCTGTTTTCCATGATTTAGCAGAACGTTTTTCGAAACGTGGCGTGGTGATGGTCTTCAGCGATTTGTTTGATGACCCGAGTAAACTTGTTGCCGGGCTGAAACATTTTCGTCATCGACAGCACGACGTGATTGTTTTTCACCTGCTGGATCCGGCGGAATTGGAATTTCCGTTTGACCGGCCGACCATGTTCCAAGGACTGGAACAACTGCCAGAGGTTGTTACTGATCCACGGGCACTACGCCGCGCCTACCTGGAAGAATTTGAGAACTACTTGAAACAGATGGGCCAGCAGTGCCTGGCTGCCGGTTTGGATTACCAGCAAATTCGTACGGATGCACCGATGGATGTCACCCTGTTTAACTATTTAAAGAATCGCTCCAGGCAGGTGCGGTGATTAGATGTTTTATAAGAGACCGGGGTTAACCGGTCGGAGATCGATATTTTGATTGCAGTGTTTGCAAGTAATGACCTGTTGTCGAGCCTATTGGCAACATGGACTTTTGGCAGCAGCGGAATGCTGCTGTGGGGAGTTGCTGCGCTGCTGCCAATTGCGATTCATCTTTGGAGTCGCAGAAAGTACTCGAGGGTTTCCTGGGCAGCAATGGAGTTTTTGCTGGCGGCAGTCCAGAAACATGCTCGCCGGATTAGATTGGAACAATGGGTTTTGTTGAGCCTGCGTGTGATGGTTCTTTTATTGCTGGCCTTGGCGCTGGCGGACCCGGTAGTTTCCTGGCTGTCGACGTCGACTACTGGTAGTTCCAGAGAATCGCGTCGCCATTTTGTCCTGGTTCTCGATGGATCCTATTCGATGGGCGCCAAGCAGGAAGGAGTAGCTCGCTTTGACTTAGCCAAGGAAGTGGCTGAAAAGTGGTTGCGGGGGGCACGCCAGGGAGATGGTTTTACCCTGGTCATGATGGCGAATCCACCGCAAGTCGTGATTCGAACACCGGCCTTTGATGTCGAAGATGTACTGCAGGAATTAAATGATTTACAGTTGTCCCACGGAATGGCCAGTCTTGAAGCCACGCTGACGGAAGTTGCGCAACTGGTCGAACAGGTCCACCATTCAAAGACACGGTTAGAAGAAACGGTGATCGGTATGTTTACTGATATGAGAGACACAAACTGGCAAATGACAACCGAGCGCAGGGAGTTAGAACAGCTGAGTCAGCTGACTGAGAATTCACGGTTACAGGTAGTTGATGTAGGGTTGGGAGACCCCGTTAACACGGCGGTCACCCGCTGTCAGCTTGCCTCGGATTGGATAACCGTGCGGCAGGAAGTTCCTTGGGAAGCGGAAATTCGTAACTTTTCGTCTCGAACATTGAATGGACAGCAGGTTGAGTTTTGGGTCGATGGTCAACGAATACATCAGCAACGAGTTGACCTGGATCCAAACAGTCAGGTTGCGGTGAATTATCGCGTTCGATTTGACACACCTGGTGAACACCAGATTGAAGTGCGCACGAGCGGTGACGCGCTGGCAATTGACAATCGGCGCTGGGTCAGTGTGCGGGCTCGGGAGGTTCTCGAAGTGCTCTGTGTGGAAGGTCGGCCGGGGGCGGCCCGCTACGTTGATCTGAGTTTGAATCCGACCAATGTCCGCCAGCCTCAAGTTCACTCCGAAGTTGTTTCCGAGAGCGGCTTATTGGAACGAGATTTAAGCCGTTATGAGGCAGTGTTTTTGTGCAACGTGGGTCGCTTTAGTTCAGAAGAAGCAAATGTTCTTTACGAATACTTGCAAGGAGCTGGAACGGTCGTCTTTTTCCTTGGTGACCTGGTCGAGGCAGTAGACTACAACGAGTATTTGGGTAGTGCACGTGAAGAACGCAGAATCTTGCCCGTTCAGTTATTAGAAGCGGTTCCCACGTCGACTTATCGTTTTGATCCCCTTGGTTACAAACACCCAATCGTTGCTCCTTTTCGTGGACAAGTTCGTAGCGGTTTGCTGACCTCTCCCATTGCACGGTATGTACGAACGAAACCTTATGCGACGCAACAACAGGCGGCACCGAAAGTTGCCTTGAGATTCTTCAACTCAGATCCAGCGATTATTGAAGAACAAATTGGTCGTGGTCACAGTATTGTCTTTACGACAGCTGCCTCTCCCCAGTCGAAAGACACCTCGCAGGATCCCCCGGTGCCCTGGTCCGACCTGGGGACCTGGCCGAGTTTTCTGCCCCTGGTGCAGGAGACGCTGGCACTGGCTGTGCGGACCCAGGAACAGCCGAGAAATGTCCAGGTTGGCCAGTCGCTTGAGATTCGGCAGCAGCAGGTGGACCAGTCGGCGCGCGTTGAAGTTATTAATCCTCGGGGTGAAAGCGAGCATGTCGCTGTTAGTAATAGTGAGCGTCCAATGGTTTGGTGGTACGAAGGTACGCTTGTAAGCGGTCTTTATGAAGCGCGTTTTGGACCACCTGTCGAAGGGTCAAGATGGTTCGCAGCTAACGTTGATACCCGTGAAAGTGATTTAACCCGCAGTGATTCCACGCTGTTACCCAAGGAGATTGAATTTGTGGACGCGGAAACAGAGATGATATCCCAGGAAGTCACTACCAGGAGTGGGCGTCCTATTTATCGTTACCTGCTGGCAGGCCTGCTGGGGCTGCTTTTTGCCGAGTCATTTTATGCCTGTTATGTGGGGCGTGGTACTGCATGAATTCAGCCAGTCTTATTTTCGCACAACTGCCGTCTCAGCTAAATCCCTGGGCCCCACTCGCTGTGGGAGAGGGGATGGAGCCGAGTTACCAGCATAGCTGGGGTTTTCCACCGTCGTTAACCTTCTTGTTTTTGATTGCTGCCTTGATCACGGTCGCCTTTTTTTATTGGCGAGAGCGAGGAAGTTCAGGAATGGTTTGTCGGTCGACGTTAATTGTTTTGCGAATGTCTCTGATCTCGCTGGTTGTGTGGATGTTGTATGGATGGATGCAACAGCAGCATGTTACGGATTTGGCCGATATCGTTGTTCTCATTGATGATTCAGTCAGTATGGGCTTAAAGGACCAGGGGGATGATGAGCTGCAGCAGCAATTGACGGATCAGTTACAGCAATTAGGTTTCTACGAATCGGACCGTTTAAGTGTTGCCAAGGTAGTTCTGCTCAAAGATCAGGCTCGGATTTTGCGTGACCTGGAACGGCGATACCATCTGAAAATCTTTCGAATGGGACGGAGTTTGCGACGTGTTGATAGTTTGTCAACTGGGTTGACTGAAAGCGTGAGCAGTATTCAAGCGACTGAGGATAGTAGCCGGTTAGGGGATGCGGTTCGCGATGTGCTCAATCTCCAGCGTGGTCGCCCGACTGCGGCGATGATTGTCTTAACCGATGGAATCACAACTGCTGGACCATCGATCGGTGAGGTCTCCAAGTATAGTCGTCGCAAAGGAATTCCATTGCATATCGTTGGGATTGGAAATGCCAGGTCACTGCGCGATGTGCAAGTCAGTGACTTGTTAGCGGAGCGAGTGGTGTTTGTGGATGATTTGCTTCATTTTGATTTTAAATTGCGTGCCTCGGGATTTGATCAGCAAACGGTTGTTGTGCGGTTGCGGCAACAAGGGTCAAAACAGGTACTTGCCGAACAGCAAGTGAAAATCGAAGGTGACGATCAGTCGCAACCGGTGAGACTGTCTTTTCGTCCTCAGGAAGTGGGTGAGTTTGAATTCATTGTGCAAGCCGATACGCCGACTGAAGATATTGACCTGTCCAATAATCGCAAGACTCAGGAAGTTCGTGTTACCGATGAGTCCATTCGTGTCTTGTTGGTTCAGGAATATCCGAATTACGAGTTTCGAGCACTCAAGAATCTGCTTAGTCGCGGACTTAAGAGAGGTGGGACCGTGGCAGATCGGGCTGTTGAATTGACGACGATTCTGCAAGAAGCAGATCTGCCATACGTGGAATTGGAGACGACGGCCCAGTCAACATTTCCGGTCAACCGGGAAGAACTATACCCGTATGATGTGGTTGTTTTTGGTGATGTTAATCGAAAACTGTTGAGTGAATCGGCACTGCAAAACCTCTCCGATTATGTGACCGAACGGGGTGGTGGGCTAATCTTGATGGCTGGTCCCCGCCACCTTCCGCGGGCTTACCAGGAAACGCCGCTGGCGAAGTTGTTCCCAGCAGAAATTGGCTCGCTACAAACACCGCCGGCAGACCAACTGCTGGTGGAGTCGTTTCCGGTGAAGCTTGGCCGTATGGGTTTACTTTCACCGCATATGCA
>CAZXJC010000599.1:0-3630 GCA_964640885.1 uncultured Pirellulaceae bacterium
ATTTGGGAAGCCTACTCTCACGGGAAAGTGGTGAGCAGCATCAGCCCCCTGGCTCGCAACTGGGTCATTCGTCTTTGCAGTCATTATATTTGCACTGACTTAAAGGCTTTTGAAGTAGCTTTGAATTCGCAACAAATCCAGCAGACAATTTCAGAGCAATTAACAAGAGACCAATCCTGGAATTATCGCCTGAGCAGCTTGAGGTGTGGATGCAGGAACATGATTTCCCTGCTTACCGGGGTCGGCAGCTAACCAAGTGGCTTTTCGGGGGTCGCGCTGCGGATTTTGATTTGATGAGTGATTTGCCGGAAGGTTTAAGGCAACAACTCAAGAGTACGTTTTCGCTTTGGCAGACCGAAGTGGTTCGATCTCACCAGGATCCCGACGGGACGGAAAAACTGGTGTTGCAGCTCGCTGACGGAGGTCGCATTGAGTGTGTGATGATCCGGGAAGGTTCTCGCCGGACGATTTGTATTAGCACTCAAGTGGGCTGTGCGATGGGTTGCGTGTTTTGTGCTAGTGGTCTTGATGGCGTGGATCGCAACCTGACCGCCGCTGAAATTATTGAGCAGGTGTTGCGTTTGCAACAATTATTACCCGCTTCGGAACGGATTAGTAATATCGTGGTGATGGGCATGGGGGAACCTCTGGCCAATTTGTCGCAATTACTGGTTGCTTTGGAAACGGTTACTTCAAATGAAGGCTTGGGAATTAGCACCCGTCGCGTGACAATTTCTACTGTCGGTCTGCCGGAGGCTATCAGGCGACTGGCTCAGCAAGAGCGGCACTACCAGTTAGCGGTCTCGTTGCATGCGCCGGATGACGAGTTGAGAAACCAGTTGATTCCGACCAATAGCAAGACGGGCCTTGAGGCCATCCTGGCTGCGTCAGATTATTTCTTTGAAACAACGGGCCGCAGGCTGACTTACGAATACGTATTGTTGGCTGACATCAATGATCAGCCGGAGCATGCCCATGCACTGGTATCGCTGTTGCGGTCTCGAGCGGCGCTGCTCAACGTAATTCCCTATAACCCTGTGAAGGGATTGCCCTACCGGACTCCATCGAAACGGGCTACTTCGCAATTTGGTTCGATCTTGCAGGACGGCGGACTGAACGTGCAGTTTCGATTACGGAAGGGGGATTCGATCAACGCGGCCTGCGGCCAGTTGCGGCGGGGAGTGACAGGTGCTGATGATGCGCTGGTTCCTCTCGAATAGACCGCTGTTCGGGTAGCTTGGGGTTCTTTTTCTACCCTTGGAAACTAGCAGAAATCAGCATTTCTTTGCTTCTGAGAGGATCCGTTAAGCAACTTTTCCCTTACTGAGGGGTTTAAAATTGATGTGCAACTGGATGGCAGGGTTAGTTGCTGAAGTTTTCTGATGGTGGCTGACCCAACGCCGATTGTTTAGACTGAATACCTTAGCAATCGTGAAAAGATTTGATCGCTAAAGTGGTCTGTTACGGATAGAGTGATCGAGAATGTTTTCACGGTTGTGCAAAGCCATTTTGGTTGGTGAGCAAGTCCTTTGTTGATGCAAGAGCAGACGGTGCCAAATTACGAAGATCTGGATCCAGACGTTAGGTTGATGCTCCAGGTGCGCGATGACAACGCGGCTGCCTTCGAGGAGCTGGTACCACGCTACCAGGGTCGTTTGCTTTCCCTGTTTCGGCACCTGATCAGGGGTCGAGACCATGCCGAAGATTTGGCTCAAGAGGTGTTTCTGCGCATTTATCGCGCCAGGAAACGATACGTCCCCGGTGCAAAGTTTTCCACCTGGATGTACAAGATTGCTCACAATGTTGCCAGCAATGCGTTACGATCGGCATCGCGCCGACGCGAGGTAAACATTGTTTCCAAGTCGAGCGGTGCTCTCCCTTCGTTTTCACTGGAGACACTTGCGCAGGCGGCCAGTGGATTAATGCCAGCACGACAAATTGACAGTGCCGAGCGGGCGGAAATGGTGCGCCTGGCAATGGAGTCTCTCAATGATCGTCAGCGGATGGCCCTCTTGCTATCCAAATTTGAGGGAATGACTTATGCAGATATTGCTGAAGCGATGGATTTATCAACACCGGCAGTTAAGAGTTTGTTGTCTCGAGCGAGAGGAAATTTAAGGGATATCCTGGAGCCCTATATTGATAAGGGAACGATGGATGCCGCGGTTGATTCGAGTTCACAGGATCTTGAGGAGTGAGATTAATCACAGGTACTTTGGATTAACAGACAGTTCAAATTATGAATATTGAAAATAACGACTTTCACGATACGGAAGACCATGCTCTCAATGAAGACCTGGTCGCTTATCTCGATGGTGAACTTAACCGGGACAGTGTTTCTCGTGTTGAGGAGGAACTGTCGAAAAACTCAGAGTACCGATTGAGGTTGATGCAGTTGCAGCAGGCCTGGGATCTGATGGACGAGTTGCCTCGTGTCAGTTCGGATGAGGCCTTTACCAAGAGCACCGTGGAATTGGTTGTTGTGTCCGCGGAGAGTGAAGAGACGGCGACAGTTGTTCGCAGGAAAACCTGGCGCAATGTCATCTGGGTGGTCGGCTTGCTGAGCGCAACGGCGGCTGCCTGGGGCGGGTTTGCGATCATTAGCCAGTTCACTGACCGTGATAACCAGGCCTTGCTGAAAGATTTGCCACTGGTTCAGGAAATCGATATTTATGATCCGATCGAGAGCCTGGACTTTCTTAAGCAACTGGAAGCATCTGGAGTTTTTGACGAGGAGTTAGATGATGCTATTTAACAGGCGATCGTACTGGATATATAGTTTCGTTCTGCTCTTAACTATAGCGCTGGTGGTAGTCGTACAAACTTCGGCGGATGATCCTCCGACCGAACCAGTAGAGCCGGAGCAGCCATATAACTCGCTGGAACTCAATAAGATGTCGGCTAAACAGCGTGCGCAAGTCATCCAGGGAATGAGCCTGGCTGAAAAAGAATCGCTCCGTAAGAAATGGGAGCAGTTCAAGGGCTTGGATGAAAACGCAAAAATCAAGAAACGGCAATTGCATTCGCAGATTGCCGCGGATCCGCAATCAGATCGCTTGCATCAGGTGATGGTTCGCTACCACGAGTGGCTCAGTGGCCTGCGTTCCAGCCAACGGGCTGACTTGTTAAGTTTGCCACCAGATGAACGTATCAAGCGAATTCAGCAAATCATCCGAGAACAGGAAGAGCGAAAATTTGCTGAATTGTTGGAAAAAGAGTTGCCGGCAAATGACTTAACCAGTATTTCCCAGTGGCTGGAGGAGTCGGTCAACAACTTTGCCAAGAAAATAGAAGATAAGGAAGCTGAAATCATGGCCAGCTTGAGCCCTGAACATAGAACACGGCTACAACAGATCGCGGATCCGCAGCAGCGTCGACGGTTCATGGCCATGGGAACTTTGTACATGGGGCGGTTGGATACGCCGGATTCTCCGCTAAGCAAGCTGTTGCCAGGTGCAGAGGATTTTCAACGACTTCGTGGACAGCTTTCACCGCGTGGGCAGGAGTTGTTTGACCAGGCAGAAGGAACCACCGAACAGATGTCTCTAGTGCGTCAATGGGTTCGCGCGGCCCTGATGAGCCGCCGCAAGGCTCTTCCCAAGGTCAGTGATGAAACGCTTGAAGCTTTTC